>JBFYZD010000316.1:0-3236 GCA_041309685.1 Gemmatimonadales bacterium
AGCCTCCATCTTCAGCGTGGTGCGGTTCATACATCAAAATGTATACGCATGGCATCTTGATGTCAACCTGGTTGTGGCGCGTGCGCCCGATCCGTCGCCATTCCTTTCGAACCTCGCTCCCCGAGTGGGGCGGGGCGATGGCCGGATGCGCCTGGCGCGGTCCCACCACCTCCCGTGCAACCCTTCCCGCCCCCCTGCCGTCCAACTATCGGTAGATTGACCTATAGTGACCCCTGGACCCGGACGCCCACCCGACCCATGAGCTCCGATCACCCTCTCCCCCTGGCTCCGCGCGATCTCCTGATCCTGGCCGTCCTGGCCGAGGGGCCCGCCCATGGCTACGGGATCATCAAGGCGGTCGAGTCCCGCTCCCAGTCCGGGGTCCTATTGGACCCGGCCAACCTTTACCGGGCGCTCCGGCGCATGCGCAGGGAGGGGTGGATACGGGAGGTGGAAGCTGGGGAACCCGGGGAACCTGAGGAAGCTGGGGAACCCGGGGAAGGGGGTTCCGCAGCGCCTCAGGCACAACACGCTTCAGCTGAAACGCGAAGGGACGGCACCGGCGACCCGCGTCGCAGGGTCTACGCCATCACGCCCCGGGGCCGTTCTCTCCTGGCCTCCGAGCTGGCCCGCCTGCAGCGCCTCCTGGAGCAGGCGGGGCCCGCGCTCACGGCGGCGAGGGCCCGGTAGATGGAGGGGAAACCGGAGACCATCGGTCGCCTCTTTCGCGCGGCCCTTCTCCTGCTTCCCCCCGCGGTCCGCGAGGAAGACGGGAAGGAGATGGCCTGGCTGTTCGACCGGCTCTGGCGGGATGCCCCGGGTCCGATGGCCCGGACCCGCTTCGGCCTCAGGGCCTTCGGCCGCCTCCTGGGTGTGGCGGCGCTGGAATGGATGGAGTACCTCGGTCTGATCCGGACCCCCGGACCGGGCCCCAACCCCGGGAGATCCGCCATGTCGCCCTGGAGCACCAACCTGCGTCTCGCCCTCCGCTCGCTGGGGAAGGCGCCCGCCTTCACCTGGACCGTCGTGGTCCTGCTGGGCCTCGGCGTCGGGGCCGTGACCACCATCTTCACGGTGGTGGACCACGTGATCCTGCGGGCCCTCCCCTATCCCTCCCCCGACCGGCTCATCCTGGTGGAGAACGGATCCCATCCGGGGATCGTCTTCAAGGACCTCGAGACCGCCATCCGGGGTGTGGAGGTGTGGGGCGCCACCATGGACTTCGATGCCAACCTGATGGGGGAGTCCGGGCCCGTGAAGATCCAGGAAGCCCGGGTTTCCAGGGATTTCTTCTCCCTCTTCGGTGCGCGGCCGGCCCTGGGCCGCCTGCTCCTGGAGGAGGATTTCGCCGCCGCCGACGTGGCGGTCCTGAGCCACGGAAGCTGGACGGGGATGTTCGGGGCGGACCCTGCGATCCTGGGGCGGACCCTGCGGGTGGACGGAGCGGCCGTGACGGTGGTGGGGGTGTTGGGTGAGGATTTCGTCGCCCCCGAGGGGATGGCGGGCCGGGCGGGCGGAGCGGACCTCTGGCTCCCCCTGGATTGGACCGACGAGGTGCTCAGCCGCATCAGCTACCACGTGCTCCAGGTGGCGGGACGCATGGCCCCCGGGGTCACGGTGGCCGATGTGGGCGTTGAGCTGGAGCGGCTGGCCCAGGATCTGGCCAGGCGCTACCCCGAGGACCGGGTGGACCGGGAAGGCCAGGTCTACCAGCTCCCTGCCGCCTCCTTCCAGGAAGTCAGCACCCGCCGGGTCCGGGGGGGGCTGGAGCTTCTGCTGGGGGCCGTGGCCGCCCTCCTCCTGGTGGCCTGCCTGAACGTGGCCCACCTCTTCCTGGCCCGGGGGTTGGGCCGGGTCCGGGACATGGCCGTGCGCCGTGCGCTGGGTGCCGGCACCGGGAGCCTGGTGAGGCAGCTCCTGGTGGAGAGCCTGGTTCTGGGATCCCTGGGGGGGATTCTGGGGGTGGGGTTGGCCTTCCTGGGGCTCCGGGCGTTCCTTGCCCTGAACCCGACGGCCCTCCCCTGGGGCACGGACATCTCCTTGGATCCGCGGATCCTGGCCTTCGCCGCCGCGGTGTCGGGAGCCACGGTCCTCTTCTTCGGGCTGCTTCCGGCGCTCCGGTCCATGGGTCGCGATCTCACCAACGATCTCAAGGGGACCTCCCGGGGAGCCACGTCGGGCCGGGGCACCCTCCGCATACGGAGCGGGCTCGTTGTGATGGAGGTGGCGCTCTCCCTGGTGCTGGTGGCCGGCGCGGGGCTCCTGCTGAAGAGCTTCCTCCGCCTCCAGGCCGGGGACCCGGGCCTCGATCCTCGAGGGGTGTGGACGGTGCCCCTCAACCCCACCGGCCTCGACGACCCCGCCCAGTACGTGGAGGCCATGGGCCGGGTGGAGGCCGCCCTGGCCGCCCTGCCGGGCGTGGCGAGCGCCACCCATGGCCTGGCCCTGCCCTTCGAGTTCACCGGCGGGGGGCGCTGCTGTTGGTCGTCAGGGGACGTGACGGTGGAGGGAGGAGCCAGGGACGACTTCAGGGTATGGATGCACCCTGTGACGGAGAGCTACTTCGAGACCCTGGGGATCACCCTCCTGGCGGGGTCCGCCTGGTCCGAGGCCGAGGCGGGGGACGACACATGGCCGGTGGTGATCACCGAAGGGCTCGCGGCAGAACTGTTCGGTTCGGCGGAGCGGGCGGTGAGCCGGACCTTCGCCATCGGGGAGGACGATACCGATGTGCGGGTGGTGGGGGTGGCCCAGGACACCAAGCACTACGGCCTGGACCTGGAGACGCCGCTCTCCGTCTACCTTCCCATGAGTAAGCTCCCCTTCCCCATCCCGTTGGCCCACATGGCCGTCCGGGTCCAGGGGGGCGCCCCCGCCGGCCTGGCCCGGATGCTCAGGGAGGCCGTCTGGAGCGAAGCGCCGGAGCTCCCCGTTCCCACCATCCGGTCCATGGAGGATTGGATCGAACGGTCCACCTCCGGACGCCGGTTCGACTCCGCTCTCTTCGGTGCCTTCGGCGTCCTCGCCCTGATCCTGGCTGCCGCCGGCCTCTACGGCACCCTCCTGTACAACGTGGGCCAGAGGCGCCGGGATGTCGGAATCCGCATGGCGTTGGGCGCGGCTCGCCGCTCGGTGGAAGGGGAGGTGGTGAGGCAGGGACTGATCCTGGCCGTTCTGGGGTGTGGGCTGGGGCTGGCGGGTGCCTGGGGTGGGGGGCGGTTCCTCCAGAAGATCGG
>JBFYZD010000317.1:0-12776 GCA_041309685.1 Gemmatimonadales bacterium
GGAGGCCTGCGGTTCCGACGCCCCGGCGGCCGCCGGGCCGGCGCCGGCGCAAGAACCGGTCAGCAGTAGCACCATCCCCGGCCCCATGGCGGCGGCCCCACCCTGGACGGCGACCGGGCGAAGCGCATTCCAGACGGTCTTCATCGTATCTCCCTCCGGCTCTCTCCCACCCTGAATGGACACACTCTTAGAGTCGGCCGGCCGGGGGTTTGTTAGGTAACAACGTGGGGAAGGAGCCACTTCGGTGGGCCCATTCCAGGGGGTTGGGTCGCCGGCCATCCCCGGCCCACCTGGCACGCGAGCGAGGGAGAAGGCGATCCTGCAACGTCTACTCCTCCGGAGCCAGCACACGCAGGGCGCCCGGAAGAACCTCCAGCGCCAACGCGGTGTCCTGGGCGGCGTAGAGATCCCCGTCGATCTCGAAGCGGGGGGCACGGCGGAAGGTGAGGCGGAAGCGGGATGCCGCGTGACTCCGCACCTCGGGAGCGTCTTCGTGGCGCCCTCTTCCCACCCGATCGAAGAGGACGAGCCGGCGAAAGGGCTTGGCGTCGCCGATGGAGCAGGCGTGGAGGGCACCGTCGTCCGGCGAGGCTCCGGGAGCCATGGGAAAGCCCCCACCGAAATAGCTCCCGTTCGTGATGGTGAGCATGAGGGTTTGCCGGGAGAGCCGGTACCCCTCCCCGTCCTCCAGCGTCACCTCGAACCCGCGGAACCGAAAGAGTTGCTTCAGGGCCGCTGCCCGGTAGAGCAACTCGCCCCGAAGGATCCGGGCGCCCTTGGCTTCGTCCACCACGCCAACGTCGAAGCCGAAGCCCACCACATTGAGGAAATGCCGGTGCTCCCGGGGCTCCTCGCTCCGTTCCTCGTGGCGGGACGCCCCGCTCAAGCGGCCCGCGTCCACCCGCCGTACGTGGCCCCGGGCGAGGATCCGCACGGCAGCCTCGGGATCGTCCCGGGGCAGGCCCAGATTCCGCCCGAAATCGTTGCCCGTTCCACTGGGGAGGATTCCCAGGGTGAGATCCCGCCGGCCGGAAGCCAGGATCCGGTCCGCCACCGCGCTCCAGGTTCCGTCGCCCCCCACGGCAACCAGAGTGGTGAACCCCTGCCGAAGGGCCTCGTCCGTCAGGTCGGCCTCCCCCCCGCCCCGGGGGGAGACACCGTGCCGGAAGTCCGGCAGGTGGCGTTTCATCAGATCCAGGTAGCGGGCAATCCGCTTCTCCCCCCGGCCTCCGTCGGAGGCGGGGTTGAAGATCACGAAGGCACCCCGGCCCCCAGAGTCCTGGACGACGGCCTGCGCCGGGTGCGGATCAGGCCCCAAGCCGGCCACCGTCAAGCTCAGATCCTCTCCACCTCTTCGAACGTCTGGATCCCGGGTCCGTACAACTCCTCCCGGAAGGGGTAGGGGGACACCTCCGCCTCGTCGAGCATCCGGGTCATGGGGTGCTCGTGGAGCGTCAGCTTCCCCGTCTCGGCTTCATGCTGGGAGTGGGCCGCGTCCATGAAGATGTTCACCTTCAAGCGCTCCTCCCCGTTGACCATGAAGCAATGGTAGGGGTTGACCACCGGCTGGAAGGAGTGCTCGCTGACCGTCAGGGTGAGTACGGGGGACGCCTCGTCCAGGACCCGGGTCCGCACGACGCCATCCCGGGCCTCGAAGGAGAACTCCAGGTCCTTCATGAAGTGAGGGAGGTGCCACCGCTCGATGGCGTGCCGGCGGGAGGCATCCGTGCTGGTGGCCAGCATGAAGGGGTAGAAGGCCGCAATGGGGAGGGGCTTGCCGGGCTCGGCCCGGGGAGGCGTGACGATGGAGAGCACGACCTCGTCGTACGGCCCCACCTCGCTCCCGGTGAAGCGGAAGGCGAGGACGGCCAGGACGCTCCGTCCGTGCTGCACCTCCAGTGGCTGGAGGTGGGAGGGAAGGATGGTGCGGGCATTCGCCGTGCTCATCTCGAACATGGCCCCGATGCAGTGCTCGAACTCGTAGGTCGTCGGCTTCATGGCTTGGTTTCGGGCGTTTCGCGGGTCAGGGAATGATGCCATTGCGCCGCAGGACGCGCACGATGATCTCGGCTCCCTCCTCCAGGTCCTCCCGGCCATGGGCGGCGGAGACCGACATGCGGAAGCGAGACTTGTGCTTCCCCACCGCCGGGTATTTCACCGGGTTGATGAAGATCCCCTCCCTGAGGAGCTGCTCCCCTATCGGCAGGGTGGCGGCGTCGTTGCGGATCATGATGGGGATCACCTGGGATTGGGAATGGCCGATGTCCACGCCCGCGTCCCTGAGGGTCTTCTGTATGAACTCCACGTTGGCCCACAGGCGGTGGCGGAGGTCGGGCTCCTTCTCGCAGATCTCCAGGGCGGCCAACAACCCCGCCGCCACGGTGGGGGCCAGGGCGCAGGAAAAGAAGCGCGAGCGGGAGAAACCCCGCAGGTAGTTGATGAGAGCGGCGGACCCCGCCACGAACCCGCCCTGCCCACCCAGGCTTTTCGAGAAGGTCCCCAGGTGAATGTCGACCGCGTCGTCCAATCCGAGGTATTCCGCCACTCCCCGCCCGCGCTCTCCGAACAAGAAGGTGGAGTGGGCCTCGTCGATGAGGATGCGGGCGCCACGCGCCTTGCAGACCTCCACGATCTCCGGCAGAGCGGCCAGGTCCCCATCCATGGAGTAGACGCCCTCCACCACCACGAGCTTCTTCCCCTCGAAGCCGGCCAGCTTGCGGTCCAGGTCCTCGGCCCGGTTGTGGCGGAAGAACCGGCTGTGGGCCTTGGAGAGGATCATGCCGTCCACGATGGAGGCGTGGGCGAACTGGTCCGCTACCACCAGGTCCCCGGACCGCATGAGGCCGGCGATGACCCCCACGTTCGCCGAATACCCGGTGGGGAAGATGAGGGCGGCTTCCTTGCCCTTGAACGCCGCCACCCTGGTGGAGAGTTCCTTCAGGACGGCTGTGGTTCCCGAGAGGATGGGCGAGCCCGAGGAGCCCGCGCCGTACCGGTCGGCGGCTGCCTTGATGGCCTCCTTGACCTCCGGCCGGTAGGACAGGCCCAGGTAGTTGTAGGAGGCGAAGTTCAGAAGCCCCCGGCGGATCACTCCCGTACTGGTGTCCTCCACGTCCACCCGGGTGGAGGGAGCCGAGTGGATGGGAAGCTCGAACTGGTAGTATCCCTTGGGTTGAACCTCGTCCCACCACCTCCCGAACGGCTCCAGGAGATCGAAGGGATCGTTACCGGACGCGGAATAGAAGTTGGCATAGTCGTAGCTCATGGCGTCCGGAAACGCCGGGGCTCCCGTTACATCGTCCATCTCCCCTCCCTCTCGGGGCGTCGTTTCGATCGGGCCGCCTCGTGCCTGCCCAGCCATCCCGGGGTGTTGAGCCGACCTCCCACGGGAGGGTCCGCCCAACGCACCGGGGCCAGGCTGCCCGGCCCGTTACCGTAGGCTACATCCTCGCGGTTGCTCGGGCCAGCTTCAGCCCCTGGTCAGCCCAGCCGCGGGGCGCAACGGATCACGTGCAATACCCTACCCGGCGTCCCCGATCAACCCTCACCCTACCACCTCCGCCGGTGCCGGTCTTCCGCCTTCCTGCCGCGCGCCCTCCCCCTTGGACCAGAGGCCCGTGAAGAGATCCTTGCCGAACACCAGCAGGCCGGCCACCGCTCCTGATATGGCGGTCAGGTAGAACGCGTAGAACCTCCACCACAGGAGGCTGCCGGCCAGGCCCTCCCGGGGGATGACGTCAGAGAAAGCAGCCAGGAACCCCAGTTCCACCCCCCCGCCCCCGCTCGGCGGAGGGAGGAACCCGGCCACCCAGATCAGTCCCAGGGGCCAGGCGACGAGGGCGGGAAGGGCCTGGTGCGGGGTCACCCCCCACGCCACCACCGGGAGCATCGCCAGCCGCCCGACGAAGTGGACGGCGGAGACGGCGTAGAGGGCCACCCACATGCGCGGTGAAAGGCTCTTGAGCCGCCGGGAGCGCCGCAGGAACCCCCGCCCCACCACCCGCACCTGGCGCCAGCGCCGGGCCGCCAACCGGAGCCTGCGCCAGAGCCGGGGAGGTTCCTTGGCGGAGGGCAGGCGGGCCATGTACACCCCCGCGGCCCCGAGCACGAGGGTGATGGCCGAGTAGGCCATGGCCCCCAGCACGGCGAGCCAGGCGAAGGGGGCGATGATCAGGATCGCCAGCCCCCCCGTGAGGACAATGGCCGCCTCCAGGATCAGGTCTCCCAGGAGGACCGCCGCTCCCCCACCCAGCCCCATGCCATCCCGGAGGAGGCAGGCCAACTTTCCGGCGTCCGTCCCCACCCGAGAGGGGGTGGCCGCTCCCGCCGCGTCCCCGAGGAAGGGGGCGAGGATGGCCGAGGACAGCCGCAGCGGCACCCCCATCCCCCGGGCCAGCAGATAGAAACGCATGCCCCGCCCCCCCACCTCCACCACCGCCAGGAGCAGGGCGAGGAGATGGACGGCCGGGGAAAGGTGGAACGCCACGTCCCGCAGGTCGCTCCCCGTCCGGTGGGTGACCACCGCGATCGTTGAGAACCCGGCCAGAATGGAGGCGGCGGCCAAAACCACCCGCCATTTCATGGGGAGGGCTTGGGGCCAGTCATCCTGGTTTCCCGATGGGAGGAATCGCGGGAGCTACCCCACGCGCCTGAGCCTCTGCCGCGCGGGGAGCTCACTCGCGTACACCTGCTTGACCCCATCGCCCAGGGCGGCCTCCACGGTCCGCAGGTACCCGCACAGGCGCTTCAGCCCCACCGGCTCCACCGAGGCCGACTGGTCGCTCCCCCACATGGACCGATCCAGGGTGAGGTGGCGCTCGACGCAGCAAGCCCCCAGGGCCACCGCGGCCACCGTGGTGGGGAGGCCCACCTCGTGACCCGAATACCCCACCGGAAGGTCAAACGCCTCCCGCAGGGTATGGATCATGCGCAGGTTCAGCTCCTCCGGGGGGCAGGGGTAGGCGCTGGTGGAGTGGAGAAGGATGAGAGGGTCGATGCCCAGAAGGTCCACTGCGGCCCGGATCTCCTCCATGGTGGACATGCCGGTGGACAGGATCAGCGGCCGGCCGGTGGCCTTGAGAGCGTTCAGGAGGCTCATGTCCGTGACGGCGGCGGACTGGACCTTGAAGCAGGGGGGGTCGAAGCGGTCGATGAACGCCACCGCCTCCTCGTCCCAGCAGGAGGCGAACCAGTCGACCCCCCGTTCTCGGCAGTGCGCGTCGATCGCGTGGTACTCCTCCTCCCAGAACTCCACCTTTTCCCGGTACTCCATGTAGCTGATGTACCCCCAGGGGGTGTCCCGCATCTTGGCCCGCTGCTCCCGGGGAACACAGAGATCGGGGGTGCGCTTCTGGAACTTCACGGCATCGGCGCCGGCCTCGGCGGCGGCGTCGATGAGCTGACGGGCGACCTCCAGGCTCCCGTTGTGATTGATGCCGATCTCGGCCACGATGTAGGTGGGATGCCCGTCACCCACCCAGCGCTCCCCGATGCGAACGGTTCTCCGGTCCTTCCTGATCGCCAAGTCCTGTCTTGTCATCGTGCGGGTGTCTCCAGAAGAAGGTCACATAGCTCCCTGACCGCACCTCGCCCGCCTTCCTTCGAGAGCACCCGATCGGCCTCTCGAAGCGCGCTCGGGTGCGCATCCGCCACGGCCACGGCGGTTCCGGCCAGGCGCATACACTCCACGTCGTTCAGGTCGTTGCCCACGAACATCACGTTTTCCATGGCCACACCGAGCTCGGCCGCCAGGGCCCGCAGCGCCGCTCCCTTGTCGGCCAGCCCCTGCCGGCAGGGGATCCCCAGCTTCTGGCAGCGGGCGCTCACCACCCTGTTCGTTTCGGTGGACAGCACGGCCAGAGCGAAGCCGGCGGCCCGGAGGGCGGCCAGACCCATTCCGTCGCCCCGGTGGCATGCCACGCTCTCCAGCCCATCCTCCGTGATGAAGACCCGGTTGTCCGTCATGACTCCGTCGAAGTCGAAGACCACCAGCGCGGGGCGGGTGGGTCCCTGGGGCCGGCCCGGGAGGAGGACCTCAAGCCCGCCCTGGGCCAGGGTCCATTCGGCCTTCTGCAGTTGGTCTTCCGTGTCGATGTCCACGGCGAGGGCCGGGTCGATGACCAGCGGGAGGATCCGCTCTCCCGTCATGGAGCGGCGCTCCCGGAGCGTGCGGGTCCAGGCGGCGTCCACATGCCCCGTCTGCCAGAAGGTGGCCGGAAGCGCCTGGCGGGGGAGGTTGAACGGCTCGGGGTGGGGGAAGGCCAGGAGAGGGGTGAGCCGCCCCCCTTCGATGCGCCACATCTTGTAGGGGTTCTGCCCCGAGGGGATGACCGCACGCACGCTATCGGCGGTGCGGTCTCCTCGTAGCACCTCCACGGCCCGGTCCACCATGTCCGGGGAACGGAGGGGAGAGGTGGGCCGGAGCTGCACCACCATCTCAGGACGGTAGCCCTCCTCCCGCTCCAGCCACTCCAGGGCGTGGAGGAAGACGGGCAGGTCGGGGGTGTCGTCCTGGGCCAGCTCCGCCGGCCGCAGGAAAGGAGCCTCCGCTCCGTAGGCGAGGCCCACCGCCCTCATCTCCGGGTCGTCCGTGCTGAGGAGGGTCCGGGACACCGTCCGGGCCTGCCGCCCCGCTGCCACCGCCCATGCCAGCAGAGGATGCCCGGCCAGCCGCCGGAGGTTCTTGCGCGCGATCGACTTCGAGCCGCCCCGCGCGGGCACGATGGCCAGGACCTCGCCACCGGCCACGGCCTCGATCACCATGCCGTCCACCCCCCGTCCACCGGTAGGGAGGCACCGGTCATGTAGGAGGAAGCATCGGAGAGGAGGAAGACGAGAGCCCCGCAGTACTCCTCCCTCTCGGCCATCCGGCCCATGGGGGTCCGGGCCGTGTAATGGCGCAGGAACTCGGGATCGTGGTTGTTCAGCACGCCTCCCAGCACCAGGGTATTCACACGGATAGGCTGGCCGGCGTAGTAGGTCGCCAGGTACCGGGTGAGGCCGAACATGGCGGCCTTGCCCACCGAGTAGGTCACGGGCTTGTAGCGGGGCCGCCCCTGAGCGTCCCGCCCGTAGATGCGCTGGTCGGGCCCCGTCACCCCGTAGATGGACCCCACGTTCACGATCACCCCGCCCCCGGTCTCCAGCATCCGGGGCGCCAGGGCCTGCGCGCACAGGAAGGGCCCGGTGACGTTCACATCCAGGGAGCGGTTCCACGCTTCCAGGGGGAACGCCTCGAAGGAGTCGCTGTGCTCCCCCTCGTGGTCGTGGTCGAACTTGGGGTCCAGGGCCGCGTTGTTCACCAGCCCGTCCACCCGCCCGAAGGTCCCGACGGTGAGATCGGCCAGCTGGCGCACCGAGGCCGGGTCCGATACGTCCACCTTCACCGCCAGGGCCCGGGCCCCCTCCACCGACCCCGCCACCCGGTGGGCTCCCTCCCCGTCGATGTCCGCCACCACCACGTGGGCCCCGGCCCGGGAGAGGGCGCGGGCATAGGGCTCGCCCAGGAACCCAGCCCCTCCCGTGAGGACCACCACCTTCCCATCCAGACGAAAGCTCTCAGACATGGACGCGACGTCCTTCCTCGGCCGATTGGTGGGCCGCCAGGGCGACCCTGAGACCTTGCACGCCCTCCCCGACTCCGCACTCGGGGGCCTTTCCCCGGGCCAGGCACCCCAGGAAGTGCTCCATCTCCCCCACGAACAGGTGGTTCCTCTCGAACCCCGGCGGAGGGTCCGCCTGTGTCCACTCGCCGGTATCAGCCCGGAAGAGGCGCGCCACCCCGTCCCCGTTGTCCCACCGGATCGTCCCCATCGTGCCCACGACCTCCAGGTCGTGGCGGGGGGGACGCCGGGCGAAATCCAGGTAGATGCGGGAGAGGGAGCCGGAGGCATGACGGAGGGAGAGGGAGGCGACGTCCTCAACCTCCACTTCCAGGGTCGAGAGGCGTCCGGTCTCGGCGCTGACCCACTCCACCGGGCCGAGGAGCCACCACAGGTAGTCGATGGGGTGGGAGAGGGTGTGCACCACGCCCCCGCCCAGGTCCTTGCGGGCGCTGTATCCGCTCCGGTAATCCTCCCAGGGGTGCCACCCCGGGAGGTACTCGCCCCAGAAGGCGTGGGCCGACACCACGCGCCCGACGCGGCCTTCCTCCAGCCACGCCTTCACCGCCCGGAGGCCGGGATGGAAGCGGAACTGGTACGCCACCATCGCCACCAGCGCCCGCCGCTCCACCTCCCGCACCAGCTCGTCGACCCCCTCCCAGGAGTGGGACAGAGGCTTCTCGATGAAGAGGTGCGCGCCGGCCCGGGCCGCCTGGAGGGCCGTGGGCACGTGGAGGGCCGTGGGGTTGGCCACGATCACGGCCCAGGGCGCCCTGGCCAGGGCCGCGTCCAGGGACCCCACAACCTCGTACTCCCCCGGGGCGGGCCCCACGGCCGGCGAGCCCCGCCCCGAGCGGCACAGGAGGATCCGGTCGTGCCCGAGACTCCGGAGGTTGGCCAGGTGGCGGCTTCCCGCCGAGCCCACCCCCACCACCAGGACCAGACGCGAGGGGCTCGGCGCACTCTCAGCCGGCATGCCCCGCCTCCTGGGCCATTGCGGGAAGACGCTCTTCCCCAAGCCGTTCCAGGCAGATCTCCGCGATGCGCTGACCGGAGGTGCCGCCATTCTGGATGGGGGCCAGGCGCCGCAGGGTATCGGCATCCAGGTCGGAATGGACCTCCTTGCCCAAGGCCACGGCCACGAAGACCACGGACGAGTATTTCGTCACCAGGACGTCGCAGTTGGCGATCATGTGGTTGGTGTTGCCGTCGGCAAAGATCAGCGCCTCCGGAGCCAGCTCCCGGATCTCCCGCGTTGCCCGTTGGATGTTCTCGTTGGGGTGGAGCTTGAAGAGGAGATCCCGGCCGGCGGCGATGCGCTGGGCCTTGCGGATGAAGCCCCTGCGATCCTCGTGCTTGAGGGTTTCCCGCAGACAGGAGGTGGCGGCCAGCACGTAGCCACGGTGGGGGAAATCATTGTGAAGGAAGGCCGCGGCGTTGTCGAAGTTGGGGATGCCGGTGACCCGGATCTTGGCGGGGTCCACGCCCTTGCGGATGAAGAGGTCCCGGTACCCCTCGGACATGACGCAGAAGTCCGTGTAGGCATCCGAAAGCCCCGTGGTGGAGGTACCCCCCAGGAAGCGGGGCAGACCCAGGGTGCGCACCAGGTGATAGCGCCAGCTCTCGGGGTCCGTCATCCCCTCCTGCACCAGCACCACCTTCTTTCCCGTCATGTTCCTGGGCCAAGCCAGGTCCACGGTGGTCACGAACAGGTCATAGTCCAGCGCCTCCCCCCGGTAATCCGTCGGCAACCGGTGGGCCTGGAGGTAGGCATCGGTCTTGCGCTTAGCCTGGCCAGCCATGGGAGTGAAGTCCAGGAGGCCCCGGCGGACCAGGAAGCCCAGCACACCATCGACATAGAGGGGAGTGTAGCGGACCTCACACCCGGTAAGGTGGTCGCCGATCTGATGGACCATGGTGGTCTGGTTCATGGTGCCACCCAGCAGCAGGACCCTCTTTGGCATGCCTCCAATTCCCGGCGGGCAGAAGACGGAATGGGTCGAAGGATTCTCCTGACAATGTTACAGGGGGGTTGTCACGATCCGGCGATCTCTAAGGGGCAGATTCCGTGATGATTCGGAATCGCATTGGTGAGGGGTCCCCAGGGGGTCAGGGGCGGCCCGCGGAGGGGCATCACCTCCTCGTCATGGCCTCCCCAAGGGCTTCCTTGAGATCCTCCATCCGGAAGGGCTTCTGGAGGATCCGATGGACGGCGAGCTCGGCCAGGGCTCCGCTCTGGGACGGGTGGGCGTATCCCGACACCATGACCGCAGGGAGGTTGGGAATGGCATCCCGAATCCGACGGAGCGCCTCGACTCCGTCCACCCCGGGCATCTGAACGTCCAGAACGGCGGCCACCAGCTTGTCCCGATGTTGCAGGGCTCGCTCCACTGCACCGAGTCCATCCTCGGCCTCCACAACGGCGAACCCGAGTCGTTCCAGGAGTCGGACCGTGACCCGGCGGGCCCCTTCCTGGTCGTCGGCCATGAGGACCACACCGCCCAGCGCCTCGACCCCTTTGAAGGGGGTAGACGTACAGGGTGACGTCACCGCCTCGTCGACCACGGGGAGGAGGACCTCCACATTCGTCCCCTGGCCCGGCTGGCTGCTCAGGTGGATCTGACCTCCCTGGCTCTTGATGATTCCGTACACGGTGGAGAGCCCGAGGCCGGTGCCCTCTCCGGGGTCTTTCGTGGTGAAGAAGGGCTCGAATGCCCGCTCGGCCACGTAGGCCGGCATTCCGCACCCCGTGTCCCGTACCCGGACGCGGGCCCATTCCCGGCTCCGCTCGGTGAGGGCGGAGGTGGAGGGAACGGAGGGGTCAGGTCCCCGGATCCGCCTCGTTTCCAGAGTCAGGATCCCCCCTTCCGGCATGGCGTCCCTGGCGTTGACCGCCAGGTTGATCAGGACGGTATGGAGGCGGTTGGGGACGCCGTCAACGAGCGTCTCCCCCAGCCCCAGGTCAGTGCGGATCTCGATCTTGGCGTCGAAGGTGCGCCGCAGGAGGGCAACGGACTCCTTGACCAGGGCGTCCAGCGCCACCGGGACGTGTTGTTCGTCCCGGGTTCGGGCGAAGGCCAGGAGCTGACGAGTCAGCTCGGCGGCCCGGGTCGCGGCTTGACCGATGACCTGGAGGTCATTTCGCACGTTCTCGCCTGGATCCTCCATGAGGAGGAGCTCGACCGTGCCCAGGATGCCCGAGAGGAGGTTGTTGAAGTCGTGGGCTACCCCGCCGGCGAGGCGGCCCAGGGCCTCCATCTTCTGGGCCTGGCGGAGCTGGTCCTGAATGGCCCGCTTCTCCTCTTCGGATCGGCGGCGCTCCTCCGCTTCCTCCACCAGCCGCTCGAGGGCGATGGACCCCTCGAGGGAGGAGGCGAACTTCCTCACCACCGTGTCGAGCTGGGCCAGGTGGATGGCATCGAGCCGGGCCCCCGGGTCCTGGGAGTACGCCTTCAGGAAGCCGAGGTCTCCCAGGGGGAAGAGGGCGTAGGCCCCCTTTCCGATTCCTTCCTCGAAGACCAGATCGGGGAAGCCGGACTCGCCGAAGGCCACCGAGAACGGCCCCCGCCGGCGCACTTCCTTCCAGGCCGGATGATCCAGGGGGAGGGTCTGCTCCCGTACATGGACCCTGGGTGCCCCGTACACCAGCGCCAGCTCGGACGTGGCCGGGTCGTCGCTCCGGTGCCCAGGGAGGACCGCGCTCCGGATCCACACGGCAACGAAGGAGAACCCCTTGCGGGCCGCCAGCGCGGTGAGAAACCCACGGCAGTTCTCCTGGATCCCCGCCGACGTGCTGGTCGCCAGGGCCAACTCGTAGAGGACACAGATGTCCTGGAAGGTCTGCCGGAGCTCCTCGTTATCGAGCACGGAGCGTTGCCACCACGCAGGTCTTGTTGAAGAACTCCAGGTAGCCATCCCCCCGGGACGAGATCTCCCCCAGGGTGAGAACGCCCACCGGCGGGACCCTGGCGGCGAGGGGTCCCAGTCCCCGTTCGATGGCGCTCAGCTCACGAGGGAATCCGTCCTCCAGGAAGAGCACTCTGGAAATGCAGTCCGCGATCAGGCAGTGGGTGACCGCATCCGTCCCCCAGGAGGCGGCGGCGCGAGCCGCCTCCTCCGCCCCGGCCAGGAGGGTGGAGGGATCGCCGCGGAGGATCGAGAGAACGGCATTCTCGGGGATATCGCCGACGCAGGTCAGCGATCCGTCCTCCCCGAAACGCACGGGGTCCCGAACCACGAACTCCTGCCCCTGCTTCTGGATCCCGAGGGGAAAGCGCCTCGCCAGGGCGTGAAGGTCCTCCCCATCCGCCTCCACGACCGGGTCCTCCAGGACGAGGTCCTCGTAGACCGCCCGCGCCGGGCGCCAGTTGAGCTCACGGATCGTGTTCCCCGACGTCCGGGTCGCCACCAGCGGGCCCCGGAACTCGGTCCAGCCGTGTCGGACCCCGAGCTGGGCCTCCATGGAGGTGATCGCCACCACCGCGCCCCCCTCGATCATCCCTTCCCGGGTGAAGAGGGAGGGCCTGCGCTCGAAGGTGCTGACCCCGGCCCCCCCTCCCCAGTAGCGGACCCGCCCCCCCATCTCGTTGTAGAGCTCCTCCAGAAACCGGGAGATGTCGGGGGCGAGGCCGTCCACGAGGACGATCGCGGTGGGGGAGGACACGCCCGACCCCACCACCTGGGTGGAGAGAGGAGCAAGCCCTTCCCCGGAGTGGCGGAGGTCCTGGATCACCACCGGCCCCATGCCCCCCGTGAACCGCACCAGAAGGATGCCCCGGGTGTGCCGGGTACCCCCGGACAGAACCGCGGGGAAGACTCCGCCGAAGAACGGCCCGGGAAGCCCCCGCAGAGCCGTGAGGAGGGAAGGGAGGGCGGCGGCGCTCCCTTCGGCCACCAGGACCAGGAGGAGGTCCCCCTGCCGAGCCGTCAGCCTCGAGGCCGATGCCGCGACCTTCCCTACGTCGCCGCTGGGGGAGAAGGCCGTCCATGTGGAGTCCACCGCCAAGCTCCTGGTCAGGGGTGTGGCTCATCCGCAACGGTACTCCCACGGAGTATCGGTCAGGGATTCGCGTGGCTTGAACGCCGCCGGCGAAACACGACGCCCACGAATCTACCGGATCGGAGGCCCCCGGGCCGGTAGCTCCACGCCCGCATGGTAACCAACCCGTGGACCCT
>JBFYZD010000318.1:0-19552 GCA_041309685.1 Gemmatimonadales bacterium
CCGATCTCACCCCGTCAGGGCCCGGGCCTGTGTCGTGGGGGGGGAATGGGGATACCCTCCCTGGGGGAGGACCGGTCAGGCCGACAAGGGCTGCCTCCTACGCACCTGCTTTGGCCCTGTACCAATCCGTGGTGTGGGATTTCGGCCGCGTGATCGGCTCCCACCAGGCCCGGCTCAGGATGAGCTGGGAGAGCATCCCCATGGCACGGGACACGCTGAAGAAGACGGTATAGAAGTCCATCTCCCGGATGCCGTAGTGGTGCAGCAGGGCCCCGGAGCCGGCATCCACGTTCGGCCAGGGGTTGGCGGCCTTCCCCTGCTCCTGAAGGATGGGCGGGATCACCCTGGAGCCCACGGACACGGTCTCGAAGACGGGATCCTCCGGGAAGTGCTCCTCACCGAAGGCGTGGAAGGCGGTGAAGCGGGGGTCCGTGGCCCGGAGCACGGCGTGGCCGTAGCCCGGAACGACCCGGCCGCTCTCCAGCAGCCGCCAGGTGTACTCCCTCATCTGCTCCTCGGTAGGAGCGCCGCCGTACCTCTCCACGATTCCGATGATGAACTTCAGGCACTCCTGGTTGGCCAGTCCGTGCAGCGGGCCCGCCAGACCGGAGAGCCCGGCCGCCACGGCGTAGTAGGGATCGGAAAGAGCCGATCCCACCACATGGGCCGCGAAGGCGGAGGCGTTGCCGCCCTCGTGGTCGCAGTGCAGGACCATGTAGAGTCGCATGAGGTCGTGGAAGTCGGGATCGTCGTTCCCCAGCATGTGGGCGAAATTGGCACCCCAGCTCAGGTTGGAATCGGGCGGGATGATGGGGCCCTTCTTGAACTTGATCCGGTAGATGGCCGCGGCCAGGGTCGGCAGCTTGGCCAGGAGCTGGAGGCTGTCCTCCAGGGCGGCCTCCCACATCTCGTCCCGGGTCATCCCCTCGTCATAGCGCTTCCGGAAGTAGGAGAGGTCCTCCAGGGCGGCGATGCCCGTGATGAGCATGGCCATGGGGTGGGCGCTCTTGGGCAGGGCCTTCAGGACGTCGATGACGAAGCCGGGGAGCGCCGCACGCTCCTGGAACTCACCCTTCAAGTCGTCGAGGTCCTCCGGCTCCGGGAGCTTGCCGGTGCAAAGGAGGTAGAAGATCTCCTCGGCAAGGCGGTCGGTGACCTGGGCCAGGGGGATGCCGCGGATGATGAGCCCCTCGATGGGGTCCACCATGGAAGTGTCGCACACCAGGCCCTTCACACCCCGCAATCCGCCGAACACCTGCTTCAGGGTGACCTCGGAAACCACCCTGTTCCCATGGTTCCTCACCAGGTCCCTGATCTCCGCCTGCATTCCGGGGACGATGGCCGCGAGTCCTTCCTTGATGCTTGCCATGGCTGGTCCTCAAAGGAGTAGGGAGAGCCATCCCCTCAGTCACGGGAACGGTCCGTAGAGTCCAGGCGGGTGGGCACCCCGACCATGCCGCACATTCGCCTCGGAAGAAGGCATGCGGGAGCCGGTTCTCACGAACAGGGGCCACCTTCTCCGCGGGGATCCGAGCCTCAGGGGAGGTCTCCCCCCCCCCGGCCGACGCTCAGAAGGAAGGGCCCGGCGTGGAGCCCGCGGGAGGTGCCGTCCACCTCACCCCCGGCCGGAAAGGCCAAGGCCTGGAATCCCGGCTCCTTGCGGAGCTCCATGACCAGCCCGTCCTGGGTGAAGGTGAGGCGCTCGTCCGTGGCCGGAGCCACCCCCGAGAGCACCCGCTCAAGGACCCGCCGTCCGAAGAGGTCCAGGTCGGCCTCTCTCTCGAAGGGAGCGCCGGTGGAGGGCACCACCGCCTTGGCGGCATGCGCCCTCACCCCTCCGCTGGACAGGGCGACCCGGTCCCCGGCGCCCAGGAGATGGAGCCTGATCCCCGACCCTCCGTACCCACCCGCCTCCCGGGCAGCCCCCCGGGTATCCAGGAAGATCACTCCCGACTCCCCCACCACCCGGGCCGTGTCCCCGTGGACCACGAGGGAGGTATTCTCGTCGATCCCGAAGCCCATGTCGTCCCCATCCGTTCCCAGGACCGCCACCACCAACCGGGCCCAGCGCCCCCGGGCCAGGAAGTGCTGGTCCACCTGTACCCCGTCCAGGAACCCGAGGCCTGGCTCCAGGATCACCCCCTCTCCCTCCTCCCCGACTCGGATCCCCGCCCGGAGGGCCTCGCCTGAATCCCCTCCGCCGATCATGGGGTCCGTCATGATGGCCGCTCCGGCGGAGCTGCCCGAGACCACCGCCCCCGCCTCGAAGCGGTCCCGGACGGCCTGAAGGGCCGGGGAATCCACGCCGCCAGGCCGGAACACCTCCACGATGCGGGTCTGGACTCCCCCCACGAAAAAGAACCCGGAACAGGCGTTGATCTCCTGCACCACCGCCGGGTCCAGGGCGGCCGCAGGGGTGTCCACCGTCAGAAAGATCCCCCGGGCCGTGCCGGCCCCCCCGTACTCATCGAAACGGGCGATGGCGCTCTCCATGGACCCCTGGGGCTCCGCCGACGCGGTGGGGAAGACGCAGAAGGGACCGTCTCCCAGCCTGGCGTCCAGGATGGTGCGGTAGACGGCGGCGTTGTCCCCATCCAGTGCCCCGCCCACGATCACCAGAGTCCCGGCGGGACCAGCCGCCGCCTCCTCCGCTTCCGGGGGCCGCTCCCCCGCGTCACAGCTCCAGAGGAGGAGGGGGAGGACAGGGAGAAGTCGACGGGATCGGGACCATGCCTTCATTCCGCTCTCCATTTCGTTCGGGTTCATGACCGGGGGTCCGGCTCGGGACCTCACCTCCGCTCCCACACGTTGTTTTCCCGATTCACGTCGGGAAGGTGGGCCTCGGGGTCGATGGCTACCTTGACGACCTCCCCCTCCGAGCGGGGAAGGCGAATCTGCGCCCTGGTCTCCCCTTTCAGCCAGTGGCTCACCGGGACCTCCCGCTCCAGCACCCTCCCACCGGCGGTTTCGATTCGGACCCGGGTAGGCATGAAAGCCCATCCACGGTCCTCCACCGTGATGACGGTCTCCTCCCCCTCCGCGGCCACCCCGCCGACGGCATGATCCAGGGCCCAGGTCTCGTAATAGAACGAGGTCCAGAACCAGTCCAGGTCCCGACCCGCGACCCGCTCGAAGGTGTTGAAGAAATCCCACGGGGAGGGGTGCTTGTAAGCCCAGTCCCTGAGGAAGCCCTGGTAACCCTCCATGAAGGTCTCCTTCCCCAGGAGGTTCCGAAGGGTCACCAGAAGGGAAGCGGGCTTTTGGTAGGAGGCGTTTCCGTACCCGGGTCCCGGCTCGTAGTAGTCGCCGTGGCGCATCATGCTCTGTTCCAGCTCCATCCGGGCCACCCGGAGGTAGGCCTCCATGTCCTCCCGGTCCTGGTCCTCCACCCCCGGCCAGTAGTCCGGCTCCGTCTGGTTCTCCAGGAAGGTGGTGAAGCCCTCGTCGATCCAGGCGTGCCGCTTTTCGTTGGCTCCCACGATCATGGGAACCCACATATGGCCCAGCTCATGGGCCGTCACGGAGTAGAGGTCGAAGGGCTCCCGTCCCTGGTAGGGGCCGATGAGGGTGAACATGGGGAACTCCATCCCTCCGCCGATGATGTCGGTCCCCTCTACCGAGGTCATGTGGGGCCAGGGGTAGGTGAGCCCCGTGAAGCGGGACTCGAATTCGATGGAGTGCTTGGCGTAGAGGGCCTGGTCCGCCCAGAGAGGGGCCCGGGACTCCCGCCAGAAGGAGTGAATGGCCACCCGGTCCTCCCTCCCGTTCCCGTCCCGGTCCGGCACCCGGGAGCTGGTCCCGGTCCAGAGCTGGGTGTTCGAGGTGGTCCAGGTGAAGTCCCGGACGTTCTGGGCGTGGAAGCGGTAGGTGAGGGATCCCGACGGGGAGAGCACCGTCACCGAGCCGTTCTCCCGGTCCTGCCGGGCAGCGATCTGGACCAGGGTGTCAGCCGCGGCGGCGGCGGCCATCCGAGCCCGGGTGCGGGCGGAAAGAACCTCCTCGGCGTTCTCCAGCGACCCCGCGGCCATGACGGTCCATCCGTTGGGGACGGTGAGGCGAACCTGATAGTCCCCGTACCCCTCGTAGAACTCCGCCCCCAGGTAGGGCTCCGCGTCCCACCCCCTCAGGTCGTCGAAGACCGCCACTTTGGGGAACCAGTAGGCCATGAAATAGAGCTCCCGGTCGCTGTGCCCCATCCTGCCGCCCCCGTTCTGGGGCACCACGAAGCTCCAGGCGATCTCCAGCTCCGCCGTCCCGCCGGCTTCCACCGGCTCAGGAAGCCGGACGTAGACCACCCCTCCGTCCTCCCGGTACCCCGCCCCTCCCAACCCTGGGGCGGGAAGGAGGTCCACCCCTCCGGATCTCACCCGCTCCAGCCGCACCCCCCCGGTGACCTCTTCCGCCCCGTGCCGAACCGCCCCGGGGGCATGGATGTTCTGGTGCAGGAAGAGGACGATGGTGGGCACGGCGTGGGGAGAGCGATTGTGGAAACGCACGGTCTCCGACCCGGAGAGGATGCCCCCCAACGGGTCCAGCCGGGCGTCGATGTCGTAGTCGGTGTAGACCTGCCAGTACCCCGGACCCGGGTGGCCGTCGGGGCTCCGGGTTCCGGCCTCCAGGGCCGCCCTGAAGAAGGCGGGGGGAACCACCGGGCCCGGAATCGGCCGTGTCAGGGTCACACCCTCCTGGGCAAGGGCCGGAGAAGCCCACCCCGGCTGCAGGGCCACGATCAGGAGGAGGACGGAGGGAAGGAAGGAAGGGGCGGGCCGGGGACTCAGGGTGTTGTTCATTTCGCTGTCCGATGGGAAGACGCTGCGACGGAAGTACCCGGACCCCGAGAGGAGGGGGCCGGGGAAACCAAAGTATCAGCCACCCTTAACTCAGGGGAGCTTCCGGCCCCCCCCGGGGTACTGGTTGGGTCGAATGATCCGTGCGCACGGCTCAGGGGGCCGAGACCCATGCTACGTCGATTTCTGAACGCCAAGATCCGGGACATCCGCCTCACGGGAGCTTTCTTGGACTACGAGGGGAGCATCGGCCTGGACGAGGACTACCTCGACCAGGCCGGGATCCTCCCCAACGAAGAGGTGCAGGTGTTGAACGTCGAGACCGGAGCCCGTTTCACCACCTACGCCATCCGGGCAGAACGAGGATCGGGGGCCGTGGAGTTGAACGGACCGGCGGCCCACCTGGGGAAGGTGGGAGACCGGATCATGGTCCTGACCTACGTTCTCCTCCACCGCGAGGAGATCGCCGGCCACGAGCCGGTGATCGTGAAGGGGAAGCCGGAGGTCTGACCCGGCGCGCCTCCGGTGACGGACTCCCTCGGCCTCCCCCGGCCCCCTCAGCCCCCGCTCCGCCGCTCCTCCCACCGCACGGGGGCCTCGGAGCGGTCGACCCGGATGATCTCGATCGGGAAGGATTCTCCCGGGAAGGGATCCGCCTCCACGGTGGTGCGGACCACGAAGTAGATCACCTCGATCTCCCGCCCGGGTCTCTGGGAATCCGCCTCCCGCCGAAACCCCACGCTGTCCACCTGGATCTGGTCCCCCGGGTGACTCCGTCCCGCCCCCACGAACACGGCCATGTGGCGGGCGAAATCGATCTCCGGGGGCGGGGGAGGCTGGTCGAGAGCGGAGGTGGCCTGACCCCACGCCTGGGCGAAGGAAGTCCCGTCCATCAACACCATGCGAATGGTGTCGGGGAGCACCGCCGCATCGTCCCGGTAGAGGCGCGCGCTGGCTTCCACGGGCCAGGCCCGGGCCACCGCCACCTCCACCGTCATCGTCTTACCCCCGCCCCCACACCCCGCGGCCAGGGAAGCGAGGATCAGCGCCCACGGGGAGATAGCCCTGCCTGCCGTTCCTTTGGTCTCCACTGGAATCCTCCCTTGCCAGGTTCGCGATCCCCTTCGGTTCCGCACGATCGGCCCCTCACCGCACGATGGCGCGGGGACAGGACAGACCGTCAAAGAACCCCCGCCGGAGGATAGGCTGTTCCCCTCCAAGATTCAAATCCGCCTGCACGGTGGCGCCCGTGTCGTCCAGCCTCCAGGTGAGCCGCCAGGTGTCGCCGGTGCTCTGCCATTCGGCCTGCTGGAAGAACTTGAACAGGGCCCAGGTCCCCCGGTGCAGGAGGCTGTCCGCTTGCTCCCCCACCCGCACCCGGAGGGCTACCTCCTGAGCGGTGCCCCCTTCCCAGGTGAAGTTCCCCCAGGGGGTGCTGTTGCGCGTGTAGCTCTCCTCATCCCCGTCGATGTTCAGGGAGATGGTGGGCACCTGATCCGTAGGTTGGCCCCTCAGGCGGAACCTCAACCGTGGGCTGTCGGTCCCCTGTCCATAGAGGACACGGGAAACCGCTCGGGCCCGGTCCACGAACCGTTGGAACTCCTGCGTCGGGGCGACCCCGGCGGAGCGAATCTGCTCCTCCAGGGCCCAGAGGGATCCGTCGTTGGGGTGGAGGAGGGCATTGACCTCGTCCAGCCCCGCGTCCCGTCCTCCGGCGGCGAAGGGGAAGCGCTGGAGCACGGACCCTGCCGTCTGGCAGAACTGCTGCCCCCTCTCCTGCATCGCCGCCACATCACTCCGTCCGATGGCGGAGCGGGCAGTCTGGATCGGGGCCCTCAAGAGCCCCTCGATGGCCCTTCCGGCCGCCACGGCCCCCTCCGGTGAGGTATGAAAGGCCAGGCGCAGGGCATCGATCTGCCCGGAGGCGCCCTGGGCCGCCGCCGCCGCACCCTCCTGGGCCCCGCTGGATCCCGGGCTGGCCGCCAGCTGCCCCATGGCCCCCGCCAGCTTTCCCAGCTCCGTCAGATACCCCTGGGCCGATTCGCCGAAGAGGCGGTCGGTTACCTCCGGGGGCGAGACCACGTGCAGGGGTTGGAAGGAAGGCCCGACCAGGGTCGTGTCCACCTGGGTGTTCCGGCTGGCGAGAACCAGCATCTGGAAGAGGGGCGAGCGGGGACTGGCGAGCTCCGAGAGGATCCCCTCGGCAGCGGCCAGCCCGAAGTTGGCCACCCGGGCCGATGCCAGGAATTGGGCCCACGTCTGGAGGTACTCCTGCTGGTAACGGACCCGGAGGGTCTCGGCCATCCGGGTGGGATCGACGCCCTCGAAGAAGCCCGGCCCCACGACGTACGACTCCCGCTGGAAGAAATCGGTGGCGCTTTCCAGGCCGCGAAGAACGAACTCCCATCCGCCCTGGGTGAAGGCCCCCGGAACCTCCGTGGCGTTGGTCACGAAGCGGGCGGATCCATCGAAGTCCCGGTTGAACTGCACGGAGGCGAACTGGCTGTTGGCCTGGGAGAGCATGGCCGCGTAGAACGACTGCTCATTGGCGTTCGCCCGCAGGAAAGCCCTGGTCCGTTCCACCGTGAGGTTGTCCGGGGGGTCGTCGTACGGGTTCTCGAACGGGAGCTCCTGGGCATACAGGTCGAACTGCCTCCGGGCCAATCCCGAACGCTCCTCCTCCAGGCCCCTCCCCCCCTGCCAGAGCTCCATCAGGGCGGGGGAGAGGAACGAGGCGGAGCTGGAGTCCGGGAAGGTGGTGGTGATCAGGTAAGCCTTGAGGTGCTGGTACTTGGCCTCGTACTGCTCCTGGGTGGGTTCAGGCGGAAGCTCATTCAGGGAAGTCAGCAACGCGTCTCGCGTGGGCTCGAAGAGAA
Source organism: Gemmatimonadales bacterium (assembly GCA_041309685.1). Lineage (GTDB taxonomy): Bacteria > Gemmatimonadota > Gemmatimonadetes > Longimicrobiales > Gaopeijiaceae > JBFYZD01. Next base: position 7,664 of record JBFYZD010000318.1, read on the forward strand.
GAGCCCGGAACCGGGAGAAGTACAGCCGCCGGGCATCAGGGAGGAGAGCCCGGCCGGAAAAGAGCCCCCATCGAAGCCAGAGAGGCCGTCCCTCCCGCTGGTAGCCCGCAAGCCTGCTGACCTGCGTCCCGAGGCGGTCCAGCCGCTGGAAGTCCTCCAGGGAAGGCGTTCCGGTCCCCACGGACCGCACGTTCTGCACCGCCTCCATGGCCTCCATCACATCCCCCTGCAACCCCCGGTTGCCGAAGAACGAGATCGTGAAGCAGAGGACCAGAAGAGCGGCGACACCCAGCCCGGAAGCCAGGAGGATGCGCTTTCGGAGAGCCGCCTGGGGGCCCCCCTTGGAAGCCCCCACCGCCACCGCATCCTGGAGGATCACCTCGGGGAAGAGGCGTTGGAGGAAGGTCCACTGGGCCACCCTGGCTCCCGACCGGGGAGGGGGCGCGGCCTGCGCGGCGAGGGTGGATGGATCGAAGACCATGGTCGCGCCCCGGGGTGCCTGGGGCACCGGGGGGGCCACGATCGGCTCCGGCCGGCCACCCACGGCCACGGGGCGCACTCCGGTGAAGTAGAACCCCCTCAGGAAGGGGCTGATCCGGAGTTGGCTGGGCTTGGTGAGCTCGAGAAGGAATTCCGACGCCCCGTCGGCGAGCTTGGCGAACTCCCTGGGGAATTCATAGGCGGCGGCCCGGAGGGTGGGGTCACCCTCCCGGGCCATGACGTCCCCGCGCTTGCGGGCCAGGGCCCGGAACAGCCCATCGAAAGCGCTCTTGAGCCGTGCGCCCTGCCACTGGGTATACTGGCCGGGGTCCTGGCCTTCCGCGAGGGGCAAGGTCACCCCCAGGGGCTCGGCAGCCTCCCCCTGGTTCAGGGGGCGGACGAAATCCGTGAAGAAGGGGATCTCGTCGGCCTTGGTGAACAGCACGTAGACCGGGAGGCGGGTATCCAGGGCCGAGGCCGCTTCGGCCAGCCGTTCCCTGAGCTCCTTCGCCAGCGCCACCAGGGCCGGACGACCCTGCCCCTTGAACCACTCGCAGCCCAGGCACACCACCGCGGATCGGGGCGGCTGGCCCTTCACCATGGCTGCCCAGGTACCCACCCTCGCCCCCTCCAGGACCTTTCCCCACCCCTCGGCGGATTTTGCCGCGACGTCCCCGACCTCCATGAACACGGTGTCCAGGCGGAGCCAGAGGTTCAGGTGGGGCGTGGGGGGGGGCGGATCGCCCTCGTCCCCATCCCCGGCAAGAAAATCGGCGTCGAGGCCGGCGTGACGGATGACGCTGGTCTTGGCGCTCTGCCCGGGGCCGAGGAAGAGGACCAGGGGGAGGGAGCGTAGCCCGCCCTTCCCCCCCACTCCCGACGCCTGGAGACGGCGGGCGGCCGCCTGGAAGAAGCCCACCACCTCGGAGAACTCGGAGGCGCCCTGGGGACGTTTCCTCCCCGCGGGCAGGAGGCGAACCACCAGGAGGGTGGCCAGGGAGCCCAGGAGCCAGAGGGCGCCGCGGAAAACCCACAGCTTCCAACCCACGAGGCCCAGCCACATCCCCACGTACCACCCCACGAGCCCCACCACGAAGAGGGAGGGCACACCGATCGAGAAAAACCTGGGATTCAGTCGCATGGCCCGGAACGTTTCACCTTACCCCATGAGGCGCTCGGCCAGCTCTTTCGCCCCGGAAGTCCCCAGAGCCAGGAGCAGCCGATAACCCACGAAAAGGACAATCACCACCACCGCGCTTGCCACGAGCATTCGCACCAGGCGGGGGATCCAGGGATCGCTCCGCTCCGGAGCCACCTCACCGCCGGGCAGGTAGGCCTGATGCGTGAGGGGACCGACTCCCCCCCTGATCCGGTGGATCTTCTGGCTGGCAGCCGTTACCAGCCCCTGGATCTCGGCGCCGTCCGATGCCGCATACCGCCCCTTGAACCCCAGGAGCAGGCAGAGAAGGTAGAGCTCCAGGAGGTCCGCCAGGTCCCGGGACTCGGACCTGGCCAGGAGGTCCCTGAGCTGCAGGTAGAAGTTCTCGCCGGCGACGTTCTCGCCGAAGAGCTCCTGCTGGAGAGGGTATCCAACCCAGTCGGACCGGAGGGGCCCGGGGGTGTTCAGGATGGCCTCGTCCAGGAGGGCCACCACCGCGTAGGTCGCGAGCTTGGGGTAGTCCCCGGGATAGCCCGCCGCCCGGGTGGCGCCATCGGCCTGGGCAAGGAGCTGGCGCACATGCCGTCGGAACTCCGCCGGATCCGGGGCGTGCACCCGATTCTGGCGAACCCGGGCCGCCACCGTGAGAGGCTCCTGGAAGGCCAGGCTCAACCGGCCCTGCTCCTCCGGAAGGGGAGCGGCCGCGGGCCGGGAGTCGGTACCGAAGGCTGTGTCAGCTGTCATGGCATCAGGGAACCGTTCATTTTTGTAGGACCACCAGCTCCAACTCGGCGTCGGCAAGCAGATCGGGAACATAGATCCCGATGGAGGACCGCCCCTGGATCAGCTGCCAGCATGGCCCCGACTGGATCATCCGGAAGTAGTGGCTTCCAAGGCGACGGGGAATGGACGAAGGCAACTGCGCGATGTGCTCCAGGGGAAGGCCGGGATTGGCGTCCTCCACCAGACGGAGAATGTCTTCTGCGGAGCACACCTTCGCCAGGGCCGGGACGTTTTTCAGTACCTCCGAGTCCCGGCCCTTGCCGGAGACCCGGAGCACCCACTCGCTCTTCCGGAATACCCGGGCGTCCTTCAGAAGAGCCGCCCGAACGTTCGGGCCCTGAACTCCCAGGGGCACGAGGATGAACCCTTCCGGGACCATGACCTGAAGCAGCCGCCGGATCCGGGCATCCATGCGGGTGAAGCAGTCCGTGAGGTTTTCGTGATCGTAGGACGGCAGCTCGGTGGCCCCGAAGTCGGTGGAGAAGGTGGAGAGGGATCCGGCCAGACGGGCCATCTCCCGGTAGAGATCCTCGGGGTGGCACCGGGTCAGCGTTGCCAGGTGGCTCAACCCGGCGAGCCCGCTGTGGATGGCGTGGGACATCCAGTAGCTGAGCACCTCTTCGGAGGACAGATCGGAGAGGTCGTCCCCCACCATGGCCCTCCGCTGAGCCAGGGTCTGGGCCTTGGAGCGCAGCATCTCCACCAGACCCTTGAGAATGGCGGGGAGGCGGCTGCCGGCTCCGATGTGGAGGGAGGAGGGAACGAAGTCGTCCACATACTCCAGGTGCCCCCCGGGGCCCCGGCGGAGCTGCGCCATGGAGAGGGTCACCAGGTCGTCGGTGATCTCATTCTGGAAGACCAGTCGGAAGTTCTTCCGGGCCAGGATCACCTCCCTCTGGTCGAGGCCGGTGATCTCGTCCGAGACCATGACCGATTGCGCGAGGAAGCGAAAGGCCGATGCCGTTGGTGGTCCGCCCTCGCCCGTCGGCTCGCAGTTCGCCCGGTCCGCGCGCCACGCGGGAATGGCGAGGTGCACCGTCACAGGTCCCCCTCCCGGATCGCCTGCGCTTTCCGCCTCCCTGGCTGGCGGAAGAGGATCCCCCTGGGGGAACTCGAAGGCGAGTCCGTCGGGCATGACTCCCCAGGCCTCCAGCACGGACACGGTTCCCTCCCGGATGGCCTCCTGGTCGAGCCGCAGCCTGGTGAACCCATAAGGCCGGAAGAAGAGGCTGGAAGCCGCGAAGGCGCTGGACGCCTCCAGGTAGGTGGATTGGGCCTGGAAGTGGTGCTGGGCCAGATGCATGCCCTCGCTCCACACGACCTTGAAGTTGGGCTTTGCTCCCATGTCACTCTGGGTAAGAGGGTGGGTGGGGTGGCTGGCAGCCCAGTCGGCCTCGAAGCTCACCACCCTGAAACTTCCGGAACACCCGGGGGCGGGGCAAGTGCCACGGTTTGCCCTTACCTCCCCCCCTTTCTAGAATTGGGGGGCTCACCCACCACTCCGGCCCCGGAATCCACCGGGTGGGATTCGCAGGTTCCAGGCAGGAATACGGACAGAACCGATCATGAATGGTGAAGAGTTTCGCTCCCGATATCGGATGGGGGATGCCCAGACGGGCCCCCCGGTGGTCAGCCACCGGGCCTCGGACCCCGACGGACTCCCCCTGATGGTCCACTTCCTGGTTGGCGGAGAGGGGGTCGCCCCCTACTCCATCCTCCTTAGGCTCCCCAAGCTTCAGGCCCCGAGGTCGGCGCTGATCAGGGATTCCCTGGAGGTGGACGGCGTTCCCACCCTCATCACGGAAGTCCTGGACGATTTCACGACCTTCACCGACTGGCTCGAGGCATCGGTGGCCAGGAAGGAGGCGAGCGCGACCCGGCCCGGCACCCCCCCCGGGGAGGGGCATGCCGCCGGCCCCGGAGCACCCCCTGAGCCCGGGCCGGGGCCCTCGACCCCGGCGGAGCCTCAAGGGGGGGGATCCTCCAGCGCGTACACGCAGCTTTTCACCGCCTCCGGAAACGCCGGGCCCAGGGAGGCGGCGGCCGCGCCGCCAGCCCCTCCCCCACCGACGGCCTCCCAGGCGCCACCGCCGGTACCGGAGCCCCCCAGGAAGAAAGCCCCGGGAGCCTATACCATGCTCTTCACCGGGGGAGCGGCCCTCCCCCCGGAGCCTGCGGCGCCTCCACCGCCGAAGGCACCGGTGGCGGCTCCACCGCCGCGCCCCTCCTCCCTGGATGCCCCCACCCTGGCCTTTTCGGCTCCGGGGACCGAGAAGGGGGGAGGGACGCCCACCCTCCGGGATGCCCCTCCCGGCGAGAAGAAGGAGGAAGCGGCCCCAGCCCTTCCCAAGGGCCCGGCCCCGGCCCCACGCCCACCGATCCCCGGCCCCATCCTCGGAGGGGTGCCCTCGGCGCCTCCGGTCTTCCCCGGCCCCTCTCCACGGCCGGCGAGCCCGCCGGCGGCACCGCCGTCTCAGCCGGAGCGGCCGGTGGCAGCCGCTCCGGCGCCTCCCCCGGCGGCCCCGGCCCGGCCCGCGGCCGCCAGCGAGCCCCCACCGGCGGCTCCGCCGAAGAAGGACAAGCCAGGGGCCTATACGATGATCTTCGGCAAGGGGGCGCTGGAGGACGCCCTGGCCGGGGGGCCCCGACCCACGCAGACCCCTCCGCACCACGGCGCCCCCTCCACCCCCCCTCCCCAACCCCGTCCACCCCAGCAGGAGGGACGAGGAGAGGGTTCCTCGCCGGAGTGGCAGCGGTGGAAGGACTCCCCGGGGGCCTCAGGACACCACATCCCCACGGACGACTACCTGCAACGGCTGGCCGGCGCCGCCCCCCAGCCCCCGCCCCCCGGGAGGCCGGGGGTGGCTTCCTCGGGCACTCTGGGGGGCGGAGCCCCGGCCGCGATGCCCCCCGGCCTCGGGGGAGCTCAGCCCCCCCAGGGTCCCAGCCAGTATACCGTGGTGCGGGAAGGGATCAGGGCCGACCCGGGGCCGGCTTCCAGGAGGAGGGACCGGGCACCGGCGGCGGCAGCACCCCCTCCGCCGGCCTCCATGCCCAGCCGGAGATCCACCGTGATGACTTTCGTCGGCCTGGCCGTGATCCTCCTGGCGATCGTGGGGCTGGTGGTGGTCTTCGCCGTCCTGGGTTAGGGAAAGGGAAGCCCGAGCGGGGTCCGCCGGTCACCCCTTCTCCGGGGGAAGGATCAGGACCAGCTCCATCTCCGGGTTGGGGATCTGGGATGCGACCCAGACGGCGACGCTCCGGGACCGGAGAACGTTCTGCCACAGGGGGTCGGAGGTCTCCAGCCGGAAGTACCGGTAGGCCAGCTTCACCGGCAGCGCCCGGGGCGGCTCCGCCACGAAGCTGAGGGGGACCCCGCTCACCGATTGGTGGAAGAGCCTCTGGATGTCGTCCCGGGAGGCCACTTTGATCCTGCCCGGAGCCTTTTCGATGAGCTCGGCGTCCTCCACCGCCGCCCGGACGGCCAGGAACGCCTGGACCGCGGTAAGGTGACGTTCCTCCTCGATGACCGCCCCGTAGACCGACGGCTCGATCAGTTCCAGCCGGAGGGACACGGCATGGGTCGCGATCACGGTCTCCAGGAGCTCCCGCAGGACTCCTTCCAGCTCCGCGAAGCACCCCGAGAGGTCCCCATGCCGGTAGGAGGGAAGGTCTCCGGGGTGGATGTGGGCCGAGAAGGTGGAGAGGGCCCCGGCCAGGGAGAGGAGGGTGACGAAGACCTCCCGGGGATGATGGGGCCCGGACCCCAGCAGGTGCCTGATCTCGGGAAGGTGGGAGTTGATCGTGTACAGGAGCCAGAAGTTCGGGATGTCCGCCGCTCCGAACCCGGCCAACCCCGCCGAGCGCTCCCTGCGCAGGTGCCCCAGTCCGGTGCTCTTCCCCACCAGGATGGAATCGATCCTCCGCAGGATCCCCACCAGGTGGTCGCTCGCCCGGAAATCCAGGACGGGGGGGATGAAGGTCGGATCCAGAAGGCACTTCCCGGCGCCGTCCCGCTTGATGCGGGCCACGGGGAGAGCGGAGACCCCCTCCAGGGACTCCCCCTCCACCAGGAGCCTCAGGTTCTTCCGGGCCACCTCGACCGGCCGCTCAGCCAGCCCGGTGTTCTCGTCCCGCCGAAAGGAGACCTCGGAGGAGAACCGGGTTCGGGCGCCCACCGGGTCGGGGCTCACGTTCCTGTCGCCAGACCGGTACTCCGGCACCGCGAGGTAGGCCACCATGGTTTTCTGGTCCGGCTCCCAGTAGTCCTCCAGAAGCTTGGAGTCGGGGCCGGGATCCGATTCCGGGAACTGGAAGAGGAGCCCGTCCTCGAAGATCCCGGACGCGGCGGGCACCGAGAGGACCCCCCCCTCCAGCGCCTCGGCGTCCACCCGGAGCGCGCTGAACCCCCAGGGGAACTTCGCCAGCGACCCCAGGCGGAATTCCAGTTGGTCCTCGAAATACCGCTCCTGCACCTGGAGGTGCTGGGGGCTCAACAGAAGCCCCTTCTTCCAGAGGACTCCCTGCATCTGTCTCATGAGTTGCCTTCCCGGCCGGGGTCCTGGCCATCGGTAACGCCTCCACTCTGGGTGAGAGCGGGGGTCTTGTCCAGGGTTGGGGGCGCCCCGGCGTCCGGGCTGGCGCCGCCCGGTCGCCATTCCGGACCCGCCGTCTTAGATTCTCCCCCTACCACCCACCCCTCGGGAGCCGGAGCCGATGGAGCCTCTTCGGGAGATCGACGACACCTTCTGCATCGCCGTCCTCGGTGACTTCCTGGGCACGCCCTCCGGGGCGCCCGGCGGGGGGGAGGCGAGTTGGACCGTCCGCCGGGCCACACCCGACACGGTCCTGAAGCTCCTGGGCTTGCGTCCCACCCTGCGGGTCCCCAACCCTGGAGACGGCCGGCTGCAGGAGATCCCCCTTTCCAACCTGGACGGGTTCCAGCCGGAGGACCTCTTTCGACGACTCGATCTGTTCGGTCCCCTCCGTCAGGCCCGGGAGGAAGCCCGCTAAGGGAAACCCTCCCCACCCCCCCCATCCTCCTCCGCCGGCAGCCTCCTGGACACGATCCTGGACGTGGCCCAGCCCCAGGCGCAGGAAGGTCTTCCCCGCACCCGGGAGGAGTTGGACGATTTCGTCCGGGCCGCCGTCCGGCCCCACCTGGTCCGGCCGGATACCGATGCCCCCGGGAGGGTCGCCCGGGTCGATGAGGCGGCCAGCAGCCTGATGTCCTCCCTCCTCCACGACCCTGCGTTCCAGGAGGTGGAGAGCCTCTGGCGCTCCCTGGTCTTCCTCCTTTCCCGCGTGGACACCTACGGGAAGGTCCGCGTCTACGCGGTCCACCTCCCCCGGGAGGAGCTGGACAGGGACCTGACGGGCCCGGCGGGCCACCCGGGATCCCGGCTCCACGGCCTCCTCGCCCGGCCGGATCTGGGGGCGCCGGCCCGACGGTGGAGCCTGGCTGTGGGAGCCTACACCTTCGGGGCCGGCCCCCGGGACCTGGAGCTCCTGGCCCGGATCGCAGCGGTGGCCCGCGCTACTGGAATCCCCTGGGTCTCCTCCTTCCATGCCGCCCCATCCGGGCCCGGGAGCGAACCGGGGCCCGGGGCGTTCCCGGAGGAATGGGCGGCCTTCCGCCGGCGCCCCGAGGCCTCCTGGCTGGGCTTGACCTACCCCCGCTTCCTGGTGCGGGAGCCGTTCGGGGCGGCCCGGCGATCCTCGAGGCCGTTCGATTTCCAGGAGGGGGTCTCCTCCCGGGAGGATCTCCTCTGGGGCCACGGCGCCTTTCTCTGCGCAGCGCTCATGGGGCAGGGATACGCGGCCCGAGGATGGGGTTTCAGGGCGGAAGACTGGCTCGAGATGGAAGGCATGCCTCAGGCGTCCCCGGGGGTGGGGGGGGAGAGCACCCCCCTTTCCACCGAGGCGACCCTGGACCTGGGCATGGCGAACCGCCTCATGGAGGCAGGGATCATCACCCTCCTCCCTTTCCCCACCCGGGCCGCGGTGCGTCTGGGTGGAATCCCATCGGTCTCGGCCGGGGGTGCCCCCCTGTCAGGATGGTGGAGACGATGACCTCCCCGGGGGCTTGCAGGGGGAACGGGCTCTCGCGCCTGGGAAAACACCCGTATTCCTTGACACCGCTTCCCCCCGGGCGCATCCTTTACTTCTGCAACCGTGCTCCCTTGGGGAACACAGGTTTTCAGCCATTTTCCCGAGATCGATGTCCTGAAATCACCGCGGCCGCCCCCTTTCCGGACAGCCGTGGTTCCACTTCCTGAGGGCCAAGGAGACAGACGATGGCCGAGAGTTTCCAGCAGCGTCGCAAGCGCCAACGACCGACCCGGGTGAACCTCGTGTACGAGGTGGAAACGGGTGGCGCCATGGTCAAGCGGGAACTCCCCTTCATCATGGGGGTGATGGCTGACCTGAGCGGAGATGGGGCGGACAGCCTCCCGGAGGTCGCGAACCGGCAGTTCGTGGAGATCAAGCCCGACAACTTCGACAAGGTGCTCAAGGGCATGAAGCCCAAGCTCACCTTCACGGTGGACAACAAGCTGGAGGCCGACTCCCAGGACAAGCTCGGGATCGAGCTGAAGTTCGAGAGCTTCGACGACTTCAGCCCCGAGCGGGTGGCCGATCAGGTCCAGCCTCTTCGCCAGCTTCTGCAGAAGCGGAGGGACCTGGCGGACCTGAAGGGGAAGCTGGCCACCAACCGCAAGCTCAACAAAGCCCTTCAGGAGGCTCTGGGAGACGATGCCTCAAAGGCCCAACTGAAGGCGGAACTGGATTCCATGGGAGGCGAAGATGGCGGAAGCTGAGCGTCAGAAGGAGGCGGGGGCGGAGGCCCAGCCCGTCGAGCTTAGCCTCCTCGACCAGATCGTCGAGGAAGCCCGGCCCGGGACCGAGGCCACGGCCCGCAAGCGAGCCAAGGACATGATCGGGGCCTTCGTGAAGAGCGTCCTGGACGAGGGAGTGGTCTACTCCAAGGACACGGAGGCCATGCTCAACGAGCAGATCCGGCAGATTGACGACCTGCTGTCGGCTCAGCTCAACGAGATCATGCACCACGAGAAGTTCAAGAAGCTGGAGAGCTCCTGGCGCGGCCTGCGCTATCTCGTGGCGCAGACCGAGACCGGAACCGAGCTCAAGGTCAAGGTGATGAGCCTCACCAAGGACGAGCTCATGGAGGACCTCACCTCCGGCAAGGCCGAGATGGCCGTGGACCGCTCCGAGCTCTTCCGGAAGATCTACCAGCAGGAATTCAACCAGTTCGGTGGAACCCCCTACGGGGCGCTCCTGGGGGATTACTCCTTCACCAAGAGCGGCCAGGACGTCAAGCTCCTCACCCGGATCTCCCAGGTCGCCGCCACCTCCCACGCGCCCTTCATCGCCGGCACCGACCCCACCATGTTCGGGTTCGAGAGCTTCACCGAGCTCAGCAACGTGTACGAGCTCGGGAGCGCCTTCGAGGGGACCGAGTACGCCCAGTGGAACGCCTTCCGCGCCACCGAGGACTCCCGTTACGTGGCCCTCACCGCCCCGCGCATGCTCATCCGTGAGCCGTACGGGCGGGACACGGTCCCGGTCAAGGCCTTCGATTTCACAGAGAACGTCACCGGGAAGGATCACGACAAGTACCTGTGGGCCAACGCGGCCTGGGGGTTGGGCGCTTCCGTCAACAAGGCCTTCGCGGAGAGCGGCTGGTGCGCCCGCATCCGGGGGGTGGGCTCCGGCGGGAAGGTGGAGGGGCTCCCCACCCACACCTTCGAGACGGACGAGGGGGACATCGCCATGAAGTGTCCCACCGAGACCCTCGTCCCCGACGATCAGGAGTTCGAGTTGGCCAAGCTGGGCTTCGTGCCTCTGGCCAACGAGAAGAACACGGCCAACGCGGTGTTCTTCAGCGTCCAGTCGGCCCAGAAGCCCAAGGAGTACGAGGGGCCCATGGGGGACGCGGCCTCGGCCAACGCGGCCCTCTCCGCCCAGCTCCCCTACCTGTTCGCCGTTTCCCGCTTCGCCCATTACCTGAAGGTGATGATGCGGGACTACATCGGCTCCTACAAGACCCGGCAGGAGCTGAGCGACATGCTGAACAACTGGATCGCCGGGTACGTCCTCATGTCGGAGGGGGCGGGAGAGGAGCAGAAGGCGAAGAGGCCCCTCCGGGAGGCCCGGATCGACGTGGTGGAAAACCCCAGGAAGCCGGGGAACTACCAGGCCGTGGCCTTCCTCCGGCCCCATTTCCAGCTGGACGCGGTGGACTTTTCCATGAGGCTGGTGGCCGACGTTCCGGCGCCGGTGGAGTAGGCCAGCAAAGAAGGACCAGACACGGCAGTTCTCACACACCATTTGGAAAGGAATGACCCATGGCCTTCGATGCTTTCATGAAATTCGACGGGATCACCGGGGAGTCGCAGGATCACGAGCACAAGGGCGAGATCGAGCTCCTCTCCTTCAGCTTCGGCGGCTCCAACGCCTCCAGCGTGGGCAGGGGCCAGGGAGGCGGCGCGGGCAAGGTGAACCTCACCAGCTTCAACGTCATGAAGTACACCGACGCCACCAGCCCCCAGCTCTTCCAGAAGATGTGCCAGGGAGCCCACTTCAAGACCGTGAAGGTCACCCTGAGGAAGGCGGGCGGTGACAAGCCGCTCAACTACCTGGTCTACGACTTCGAGGAAGTGTTCGTCGACAACATGCAGTGGTCCGGATCGACCGGGGGGGACGACACCCCCATGGAGAACCTCTCCTTCTCCTACGGGAAGGTCGTGATCACGTACACCCAGCAGAAGGCGGACGGTACCGCCGCAGGGAACCAGGTCGGCGGCTGGGACGTCCGCTCGAACAAGAAGGCCTGACCGCCTTTCCCGGGAAAGGAACCGCCGTGAACGCCGACACGCTCTTCCGGGAAGGTCGACTCGGGGAGGCCATCGCCTTTCTGAACGAGGCCCTCCGCGCCAATCCCACGGACGCAAAGGCCCGGACCTTCCTCTTCGAGCTGCTCTGTTTTTCCGGGGCGTACGAACGGGCCCGGAGGCAGCTGGACGCGGTGAGCGCGGCCGACCCCGAGGCGGGTCTCAGCGCCGCCTGGTACCAGGAAGCGCTGATGGCGGAAGAGGTGCGGCAAAAGATGTTCGGGAAGGGGGAGCTGCCCGACCAGGGCAGCCCCCCCGCCCCCGTCTCCGGCACATTGAACGGAAAACTCTTCTCGGATCTCAGGGACGCCGACCCCCGCATCGGGCCGCGCCTGGAGATCATCGTCGGGGGCCGCTACACCTGGATGCCCCTGGAACACCTTTCCTCGATCACCATGGAGGCGCCCAAGCGCCTCCGGGACCTGTACTGGGCACCGGTCCACATCGAAACCACCCAGGTCCTCGGTGGCTACGGCGGAGAGGCCCTCCTCCCCGCCCTCACCCCCCTGGCGTGGCAGCATCCCAACGAGCTGGTCCGCCTGGGACGCGTGACCG
>JBFYZD010000319.1:0-6803 GCA_041309685.1 Gemmatimonadales bacterium
CAGCCTGGATCGTCCACCACGCCGACTTCATGAGCTACGAGCCCTTCAAGACCCTGAAGAAGTGATCGGTCCCGGAGCCACTCCATGAGCCAGACCGTCGTCGAGAAGATCGCCCAGGCCCACCTGGCGGAGGGACCGTCCCGCCCTCTCCGGACCGGGGACGTCATCAGCCTTCGGCCCCGGCATATCCTTACGCACGACAACACCGCGGCGGTGATGTCAAAGTTCAGGGCCATCGGCGCTTCCCGGATCTTCGATCCCCGCCAGCCCGTCTTTGTCCTGGATCACGACATCCAGAACTCATCTGAAGAGAACCTGGTTAAGTATCACAATATCAAGACTTTCGCCGCCACCCACGGAATCGATTTCTACCCCGCCGGTACCGGCATCGGGCACCAGGTCATGGTGTCCATGGGGTACGTGGTCCCGGGTTCTCTGGTGGTCGCCTCGGATTCCCACGCCAACATGTACGGGGCCCTGGGGGCGCTGGGCACCCCTGTGGTGAGGACCGACGCCGCGGCGGTGTGGGCCACGGGGGAGTTCTGGTGGCAGATCCCCCGGACGGTGGAGGTGGTGCTGGAGGGAGAGCTTCGCCCAGGGGTCACGGGAAAGGACGTCATCATCACTCTCTGTGGCCTCTACAACCAGGGGGAGGTCCTGAACGCGGTGGTGGAGTTCAAGGGTCCGGGGGTGGCCTCCCTCTCCATGGACGCCCGCTTCTCCATCGCCAACATGACCACGGAGTGGGGCGCCCTGGCCGGGTGGTTCCCCGCCGACGAGGTGGCCTTCCGATTCCTGCGGGGCCGGAAGACGAGGCTCGAGGCGATGGGGGTGACCCGCATCACCGACGCTGACCTGGAGGGATGGAAGGCCAACCCGGTAGCCCCCGATCCCGACGCCTCCTACGCCGCCCGCATCCGCCTGGAGCTGGGACGGGTGAGCCCCCACGTCTCGGGGCCCGACACGGTGGAGGTCATGCGTTCCGTGGTAGAGCTGGAGAGGGAGAAGGTAGCCATCCAGAAGGCTTACCTGGTCTCCTGTGTGAACTCCCGCCTGGAGGACCTCGAGGCGGCAGCCGCGGTGGTCCGAGGCCATCGTGTGGCCGAAGGCGTGGAGCTCTATATGGCCGCCGCCAGCGCCGAGGTCCAGGCCGACGCCGAGGCCTCGGGGGCCTGGGGCGCCCTCCTGGCGGCGGGCGCCCGACCCCTACCCCCGGGGTGCGGCCCCTGCATCGGGCTGGGCAAGGGACTCCTGGAGCCGGGAGAGGTGGGTATCAGCGCCACCAACCGGAATTTCAAGGGGCGCATGGGCTCCCGGGACGCCCAGGCTTTCCTGGCCAGCCCCCAGGTGGTGGTGGCCTCGGCCGTGGCGGGCCATATCACCGGCCCCTGGGCCCTCTCGGCCCCCGGGGACCCCTCCGGGATGACCGCTCCCGCCGTCCCCCGGCCAAAGCGGGACTACCAGGAGTTCGAGACGCCGGCGGTGGAGGGGGAGGTGGTGGAGATCCTCCCCGGCTTCCCCCGGGAACACCGGGGGCGTCTGGTCTTCCTCCCCGCCGACAGCCTGAACACCGACGGGATCTACTCGAAGGACTACACCTACAAGGAAGGGATGACCCGGGAGGAGATGGCCCGGGTGGTCATGGAGAACTACGACCCTTCCTTCGGGGAGCGGACCCGGGCCGGGGACGTCCTCGTAGGGGGGTGGAACTTCGGCACCGGGTCCAGCCGGGAACAGGCCGCCACCGCGCTCCAGGCCAAGGGGATCGCCATGGTCCTGGCTGGGAGCTTCTCCCAGACCTTCCTCCGGAACGCCTACAACAACGGGTTCCTTTGCATCGAGTGTCCACCCCTGGTGAGCCGGCTGAAGGATCTCTTCAGGGGAGAGGTGGAGGCCGGGACCCTCACCGTGATCCCCGGGGACGAGCTCCATGTGGACTTTTCCCGGGGGACGGTGATCTTCCGGAGCGGCGTCTTCCACTTCCCTCCCCTGGGATCGGTGCCCCAGGCGCTGGTGGTTTCAGGGGGGAGCGAAAAGGTGATCCGGAAGAGGCTGGGGCTGGAGGGCTGACCCCCCGCCCGCCAGAACCGTTACCGCGCCCGCGAAGCGAACCCTGCCCGCGGACCGTACCCATTACCCTGGAGAATAGCCGAGATGGCCGAATACACCGTGGTCACCCTGCCCGGCGACGGGATTGGAAAAGTGGTCCTCCCCGAATCCGTCAGGGTTCTGGACGCCGTGGGCTTCGACGCCGAGTACGTCCATGCCGACATCGGGTGGGAGTTCTGGATCCAGGAGGGGAATCCCCTTCCCCAGCGGACGTTGGACCTTCTGAGGAAGCACCGGCTTGGTCTCTTCGGAGCCATCACCTCCAAGCCCAAGAAGGAAGCGGCGGAAGAGCTGCGCCCCGAGCTCCGGGACAAGGGCCACGTCTACTTCAGTCCCATCGTCGGCCTCCGGCAGAAGTTCGACCTGGACATCTGCATCCGCCCCTGCCGCTCCTTCCCCGGCAACCCCCTGAACTTCATCCGGAAGGACGCCAGCGGCGGCTTCGAGGAGCCGGTGGTGGATGCGGTGATCTTCCGCCAGAACACCGAGGGACTTTACGCCGGAATCGAGTGGACGGACCCTCCGGAGGCGGTTCGGGCCGCCATTGCCACCCACCCCAAGTTCAGGGCCTTTGACCCGGTTCCCAGCCGGGACATCGCCATCTCCCTCCGCCTTTTCACCCGCAACGCCTGCCGGCGCATCATGAAAGCCGCCTTCGAGTACGCCGAGAAGCACGGCTACCGGTCGGTGACGGTGTGCGAGAAGCCCAATGTGCTCCGGGAAACCTCGGGGATGATGGAAGATGCGGCCCGGGAGGTCCAGAAGGAGCATCCCTCCATCCAGCACTGGTCCACCAACATCGACGCCCAGATGATGTGGCTCACCAAGAACCCCGAGGACTACGGGGTGCTGGTGGCCGGGAACATGTTCGGGGACATCGTCTCCGACGCCTTCGCGGGGTTGGTGGGTGGGTTGGGCTTCGCCTGCTCGGCCAACATCGGGGCGGAGGTGGCTGTCTTCGAGCCCACCCACGGGTCGGCCCCCAAGTACGAGAGCCTCGACCCTTCCATCGTCAACCCCATCGCCATGATCCTCTCGGGGGCCATGCTCCTGGATCATGTGGGCGATGTGGAGAAGGGCAACCGGATCCGGGATGCGGTAGCTGCGGTGGTGCGCGAGGGGAAGGTCCGGAGCTACGACATGCTGAAGATGGTGGGAGGGCCGGGGGTGGTGGCGAGAGGCGCCGCCACGACCCAGCAGGTCACCGACGCCATCCTGGAGAAGCTGTCGTGACCCCGTCAGGGACCCAGGCCCCGGGTGGATCGTCCCGGGCCGTAGAGGAGATGGCACCATGACAGGTCGCGCAGGGGTGGGGGAGGCCGGGCGGCGGGGGTCCGACGTCCGGTCGGACTGCTGGGTCTCCGTGGAGATCACCGAGGGGGGCGGCGTCCAGGTGAACATGACCTCGAAGGTGGAGGCCTTGTACGGGTCCTCCATCCGCAAGGGCGTGCTGGACACGCTGGCCGCCCTGGGGGCGGGGGACGTCCGGGTGGAAGTGGAGGATCAGGGGGCCCTTCCCTGGGTCCTGGAGGCCCGGGTGGAGGCCGCCTTTCGCAGGGCTGCGAAGGCCTGCGGGGCCGGCCTGGGGGGCGTTCCGGGGGTGCCTTCGTCGGGCGCGAACGGGGACCCCCGTCCCCACCGCACCGCCCCACTCCCCCCCCGGGAGGGGACGCCCAGGGACCGCCTGCGGCGCTCGCGCCTCTACCTCCCGGGGAACGAATCCAGGTTCATGGTGAACGCGGGGCTCCACGCCCCCGACGGGGTGATCCTGGACCTGGAGGACTCGGTCCACCCCGGGGAGAAGGACGCCGCCCGCTTCATGGTCCGCAACGCCCTGCGGTCGGTGGACTTCGCCGGGGCCGAGCGCATGGTCCGCATCAACCAGCTCCCCCTGGGGCTGGAGGACCTGGACGCGGTGGTTCCGGAGGCTCCGGAGATGATCCTCATTCCCAAGGCGGAGACGGCGGCTCAGGTGGCTGAGGTGGCGGACCGCATCCGGGCGCTCAAGGCCGATGCCGGCGTTCTCTCACCCATCTGGTTGATGCCGATCCTGGAATCCGGGCTGGGGGTGGAGAACGCCTTCTCTATCGGATCTGCCGACGAGACCGTGGCCGCCCTCACCATCGGGCTGGAGGACTACACGGCGGACCTGGGGGTGGTGAAGACCCCCGAAGGCACCGAGACACAGTGGGCCCGGAGCCGCCTGGTGAACGCGGCCCGCGCCGCCGGGGTCCAGGCCATCGATTCCGTCTACGGGGACGTGGCCGACGAGGAGGGTCTCCTGGCCTGGGGGTTGAGGGCCAGGGCGATGGGGTTCGTGGGGATGGGGTGCGTCCACCCCCGCCAGATCCGGATCATCCACCAGGCGTTCGCTCCCACTCCCCAGGAGATGGAGAAGGCCCTCAGGATCGTGGCGGCCTTCGAGGAGGCGGAGGCCAAGGGGTTGGGGGTGGTCAGCCTCGGCTCCAAGATGATCGACCGCCCGGTGGTCCTGAGGGCCCGCGCGCTGGTGGAGAGGGCCCGGAAGGCTGGACTGACCGATCGCCCGGGCAGCGCAGCCCCCGGCGCGGGTGAAGAAGGGAAAAGCGGAGGGGGGGTGGCCTCGTGAGCAAGATCGAGATGGTGAAGAACGCCGCCGGAAGGCTGGTCCCCACGGTGGTGAACGGGAGTTCCCAGACCCCCTACCTGGGGGTCGGCGCCCACCAGCCCCGGGGCGCCCACGCCGCCCCCCCCACCCGCTCCTGCAAGGACTACCCCGGCAACGGGGACAAGCGGGCGCCCGACCTGCGGACGGCCCTGGAGCGGTGCGGTCTGGCGAGCGGAATGACCCTCTCCACCCACCACCACCTCCGCAACGGGGACCGGGTGGCGCTGGAGGCCCTTCGGCTCGCGGGGGAGATGGGGGCCCGCGACCTCATGTGGTTCCCCTCCGCCTCCTTCCCGTGCCATGAGCCGGTGATGGAGCTCATGGACCGTGGTGTCGTGCACCACATCGAGGGGAGCATGAACGGCCCCCTGGGGCGGTACACCTCCGAAGGGAAGATGCGGGGGATGGGGGTGCTCCGCTCCCACGGAGGCCGCTGGCAGGCCATCCAGGACGGTGAGGTCCACGTCGACATCGCCGTCATCGCGGCCCCCACCGCCGATCCCTTCGGCAACGCCGACGGCTCCCACGGGCCCTCGGCCTGCGGCTCCCTGGGGTTCGCCCTGGCCGATTCCCTCTACGCCGACCACGTCATCGTGGTCACCGACAACCTGGTTCCCTTCCCCTGCATCCCCTGGCAGATCCAGGGGAACCACGTGGATTGGGTGGTCGAGGTGGACTCCATCGGGGACCCCTCCCTGATCGTGAGCGGCACGACCCAGATCACCAGGAGCCCCGACCGGATCCTCATCGCCGAGCTCGTCGCCCGCTTCGTGAGGGACGCCGGGATCATGAGGGACGGGTTCTCCTTCCAGGCCGGTGCCGGAGGGATCGCCCTTGCCTTCGTCCAGTTTCTCAAGGAGATGATGAAGGAATCCGGTGTGAAGGCACGATTCGTGAGAGGAGGCTCAACCCAGTTCCTGGTGGACCTCCTGAACGAGGGACTCGCCGACTACATCCTGGACGGGCAGACCTTCGACCTGGCGGCGGTGGCCTCCATCGCCTCCAACCCCCGGCACGTGGCAACCTCCCCCTTCACCTCCTACAACTACCACGGCAAGGGAAACTTCGCCTCCCTGGTGGACGTCACCGTCCTGGGTGCCACGGAGGTGGACCTGGGGTTCAACGCCAATGTGAACACCCATTCCGACGGCGTGCTCCTCCACGGGATCGGAGGATGGCAGAACTGCCTCTTCGCCGGATGCACCATCCTGGCCATCCCCTCCTTCCGGGACAGGATTCCCGTGATCGTGGACGAGGTGGTCACCCTCACCGGCCCCGGGGAGCTCATCGACGTGGTGGTGACGGAACGGGGGATCGCCATCAACCCCCGGCGCACCGATCTCCTGGACGCCGTAAGAGGTTCCAACCTCCCCATCCGCCCCCTGGAAGCCATCAAGGAGGAGGTGGAAGGGATCATCGGGGGGAAGCCGGAGGCCCCCCATCTCACGGACGAGCCGGTGGCGGTGATCAAGTGGGTGGACGGAACCCTGATCGACAGCGTGTGGAAGGTGGGAGCGTAGGAATGGACCGGATCATCGAGTGCGTGCCGAACTTCTCCGAAGGCCGGAACCCCCAGGTCATCAGGGACATCACCGACGCCATCCAGACGGCCGCGGAGGTCAGGGTGCTGGACGTGGACCCTGGGGAGAAGACCCACCGCACGGTGGTGACCTTCATCGGGAGCCCGGAAGCGGTGGAGGAGGCGGCCTTCCACGGGGTGCGCAGGGCGGCCAAGCTCATCGACATGGCCAGGCACAAGGGGGAGCATCCCCGCATGGGGGCCACGGACGTCCTCCCCTTCGTGCCGGTGGCCGGAGTGTCCATGCAGGACTGCGTGGAGATCGCCCGGCGGGTGGGCCAACGGATCGGGGATGAACTGGAGATCCCAGTCTACCTCTACGAGCAAGCCGCATCCCGGCCGGAACGCCGGAACCTCGCCCGGGTTCGCTCCGGGGAGTACGAAGGGCTTCAAGAGAAGCTCCAGGACCCCTCCTGGAAGCCGGACTTCGGGCCCGCGGCCTTCAACGCCCGCTCCGGAGCCACCGCG
>JBFYZD010000320.1:0-5194 GCA_041309685.1 Gemmatimonadales bacterium
CGATCGACGCGGCGCAGGGCGATGTCCCAGGTGTAGGTGCCGCTCACCACGGTGAACATGGGGGAGTTGAAGATCTCCCCGTCGGGGCGCTCGGCCCGGAACTGGAAGCGCCCCTGGCCCTCGGGGTGGGGCACCGTCAGGTAATCATCGGGGGCCACGTTCCCCAGGAGCCTGGCCTGGCCCGCTTCCGGGGCGAGGTAGATGCGGAGCGGCTGGCCCGCCGTGTCGGTGTTGTAGACCCGGAGCATGGTGACCCCAGGTTCCCCCATGGCCTCATCGGGCGCCGCCCCGCCGGAAGCGCAGGCGGTGGCGAGGAGAGCCAAGAGGAGGACGAGCCCGAGGCGGGCCGGCCGGGAATCGCGTCGCAGGGTGGGTCGCATGATGTGCACCTCCAAGGTTCGGTTGGGGAAGGTCTTCTGAAGGGTGTCCGGACAGGGCCTCTTCCATGGGATTCCAGGGTTCCGCTCTCACAACCCCTAATACTTGCATGGTGGGAAGGACTTGCGCAAACACCAGCCAGGGGGGGGCTCCCTCGACCCCCCCCTCCCTCCCCCGGCGGCGGCGGCGGTTCATGTCTTCACTCCCGCGCACGCGTGCCTTAAATTTGTACGGCCTGAAACGAGGATCGGGCCCCGGACCCGGGATCGGACGGGGACGGGCGACCTTCCCTTCCTTCGGCATCGAGCAGGGCCCCCCACATCATCTCAGGAGGACTCCCCCATGCAGGAGCAGGGCAGAGCGAAGAGCGAGCACGGGCTGAGCGCCCACGGCATCCGGAACGCCAACACCATCTGGTGGAACCTCTCCACTCCGGCCCTCTACGAGCACGCGGTGCAGCGCCACGAGGGGATGGTGGCCCACCTCGGACCGCTGGTGGTGCGGACGGGCCAGTACACCGGGCGGTCTCCCAAGGACCGCTACATCGTGAAGGAGCCCACCACCCAGGCCCTGGTCTCGTGGGGGAAGGTGAACCTGGGCTTCGATCCCGCCGCCTACGAGATCCTCCGGGCGCGTCTCACGGCCTACCTCCAGGGGCGGGACCTCTTCGTGCAGGACTGCTATAGCGGGGCCGATCCCGAGCATCGGGTCTCCATCCGCGTGGTGACGGAGACGGCCTGGGCCAGTCTCTTTGCCCGGAACATGTTCATCCAGGAGAACGACTCGGAGAGGCTGGTCAAGCACGTCCCGGAGTACACCATCCTCCACGCTCCCGGCTTCCAGGCGCTGCCGGAGGAGGACGGCACCAACTCCGAGGCCTTCGTTCTCCTCCACCTGGGGCGCAAGGAGGTGATCATCGGGGGCACCGCCTACGCCGGAGAGATCAAGAAGTCCATGTTCTCCATCATGAACTTCCTCCTTCCCCAGAAGGGTGTCCTCCCCATGCACTGCTCCGCCAACTTCGGAGACACCATGGAGGATACCGCCCTCTTCTTCGGGCTCTCCGGCACCGGGAAGACCACCCTTTCCGCCGATGCCGCCCGTACCCTCATCGGGGACGACGAGCACGGGTGGAGCGATACGGGGGTCTTCAACTTCGAGGGAGGGTGCTACGCCAAGGTCATCCGCCTCTCCCCGGAGGGGGAGCCGGAGATCTACGCCACCACCCGGCGCTTCGGGACCATCCTGGAGAACGTGGCCATGGACTCGGCCCGGCGGCGCCTGGACCTGGACTCCTCCGCCTTCACCGAGAACACCCGGGCCTCCTACCCCATCTCCCACATCCCCAACGCCACCCGTGACGGGCGGGGGGGGCATCCCAGGAACGTGGTCTTCCTCACCGCCGACGCCTTCGGGGTCCTCCCCCCGGTGGCCAGGCTGACCCCGGCCCAGGCCATGTACCACTTCCTCTCGGGCTACACCGCCAAGGTGGCGGGAACGGAGCGGGGCGTCACCGAGCCCCAACCCAACTTCAGCTCCTGCTTCGGGGCGCCCTTCCTCCCCCTGAATCCCGCGGTCTACGCCGACCTCCTGGGCAGGAAGATCGCCACGCACGGGGCCGATGTCTGGCTGGTGAACACCGGGTGGAGCGGAGGGCCTTTCGGCGTGGGGAGCCGGATGAAGCTGGCCTTCACCCGGGCCATGGTCCGGGCCATCCTGGACGGGTCCCTGGCCAAGGTCCCGGCCCAGGCCGACCCGGTCTTCGGGGTGCTGGTTCCCGAGAGCTGCCCCGGCGTCCCCGCCGAGATCCTGCGGCCCCGGAACACCTGGGCCGACAAGGAGGCCTACGACGCCCAGGCCCGGAAGCTGGCGGGGATGTTCGTGGAGAACTTCAAGCCGTTCGCCCCGAACGTTGCCGAGGAGGTGAGGAAGGCCGGCCCCACGGCGGAGTAGAGCCCCGAAGCGCCGCTCCCTGGAGCCTGTGCCTCAGAGCCGGGCCAGGCTCCAGGGGCCGCGCTGGGCCGCTCTCAGGACCCGGTCCAGTGCGGCAAGGACGGTCTGGGGCTCCAGGGGCTTGTACAGGACCTCCTTGGCGCCCAGATCCTCCGCCATCGGGAGCTGCTCGACGTTCGTCCCGGACATGGCGATGACGGGGAGCTTCCAATCCTCCACCTGCAGGTCCTGGATGAGGCGGAGCCCGTTGCGCTCCGGCATGGCCAGGTCGGTGAAGACCACGTCGAAGCGCCCGACCCGGAAGACGCGCAGCGCCGCCTCTCCGTCTCCGGCATAGGTCACCTGGTGGCCATGGTCCTCGAGCATGCGCCCCAGGATCAGCCGGGTGATCTCGTCGTCGTCTACGACCAGCACCTTTGCCATGGTCGGCAGTATCGGCGGTTAAGCCGGGAACTTGAGAGAGGCCTTCTCCCGGTGGGGGAAAGTCCTCCTCCCGGGTCGCTACTCCCCCTCCTTGTTCCAGAGGAAGCGCCGGAAGAAGTCCTCCATGGCGTCCCAGCTCTGGAGCCATCGGTCGAAGACCAGGAAGTCGTGCACCTCGTCGGGGAAGACGATGAGCTCGAAGTAGACGTCGTTGGCCCGCAGCGCCTGGACCAACCCCACCGTCTGGGAGAAGGCCACGTTGCGGTCGTCGTCTCCCTGGATCAGGAGGACCGGCGAGGTCCACCGGTCCACCTCCGAGGCGGAGGAGGAAGCGAAGGCCACGTCTTCAGGGTCCAGCGTCTCCCCCCAGAAGTGGACCCCGGCGATGTCCACCCCGGCGGCGAAGACGTCGGAGTTCCGGGCCAGCCCCTGGGCGGTGAGGATCCCCCCGTAGGAGAGCCCCCAGATCCCCACCCGGCCCGGATCCACGTCCTCCCGGCCCTGGAGGTAGAGCCCCGCCGCCAGGACGTCCTGGTATTCGGTGTTCCCCCGGCGCCCGACCCCGGGGGCGTTGCGGAACTCCTTCCCGTAACCGATCCCGCTCCGGTAGTTCACGCTGAGCACCACGTACCCCCGGTTGGCATAGTACTGGTTGATCCCGTAGGCCCAGTGGTAGAAGATCCGGTCGTGGTAGCCCAGGAACATCTGCCGCCGGGACCCCCCGTGGATGAAGATCAGCGCGGGCCGCTTCTCCCCCCGCTTCAGCTCCGGAGGGAGGAAGAGCTGGTTGTGGAACTCGAACCCGTCGGCGGCGGTGAGGGTGACGTTCTGGGGGGTCACATGGCGGGAGCGGGGAAAGCGCTCAGGGAGCTCCGTGATCACCCGGGCGTCTCCTCCCCGGGAGGGAACCACCCCCACCGAGAGGGGGAGGTCTGCGCCCGACACCAGCACCGCCACCTGGGCGTCGAAGGCCAGGGCGGCCGGCTTGGTCTCGATCCGGTCACCTCGGGTGACCTGACGGGAGCGGCTTCCGTCGGTGGCGGCCGCGAAGAGGTCGCGCCGGTGGAGGTCCCCCATGTTGGCGGCGTAGTAGAGGGTGCGGCCATCCTTGGCCAGAGCCACGTACTCCACCTCACCCTCCCCGGGAGTGAGCTCCAGGGGTTCGCCCTCGTGCCCGGCCGCGGGCACGGCGTAGTAGTGCCGCCAGTTGCCCGGCTCGGCCTGGAACACCAGGTGCCGGTCCCCCCACATGAGGTCGCTGATGGTGGCGAAGGCCGTGTCCTGGGGCTGGTTGTGCCAGACCTCCCGCCCCTGGCCGGTGGCCAGCTCCGCCACCCAGACGGAGAGCTCGTAGCCCCCGGCGAAGACCGCCCGCTCCAGCCCCGGAGGGATGGAGTCCCGGCTCACCCCCTGGGGGCGCTGGGCCCGGGCGCCGAAGGGGAGCCCCGGCCGCCGGATGAAGGCCACCCGGGCCCCGTCCGGGGACCAGACCGGGGAGGTGTCCCGGTCCACCCCGGGGGCCAGGTAGCGCACGCTGGGCTTTTCGGTGTCGTAGATCCCGATGAAGGAGTGGTCCTCCCGGTTGCTCACGAAGGCGATGTGGCGGCCGTCGGGCGACCAGGCCGGGCTCCCGTTGGTGCCCCAGGCCCGGAAGAGGGGGGGGAGGTCGTCGGTCCGCTCGGTGAGGGCCGTGCCCACGTTCACGGGCGCCCGGTGGATCTGGCCCTCCCTCACGAAGAGTACCCACCGTCCGTCAGGGGAGAGGACGGGGTTGCTCCCCTCCACCACCCGCCAGGGCTCGCCCCCCCCGCTGCTCACCGCCCAGATGGCCTCCTCCGCTCCCCTGGGGTCGCTGGCGGGGTTGGCCACCCACCCCGCGCTGTTGGGGAAGTGCCCCCGGACGAAGACCACCACCTCCCCGTCGTCGGAGATGCGCAGCGAGGTCAGGTCCTGGCCGTCGTCCTCCATCCATTCCGTCAGGCGTACGGGGGCGAAGTCCGGCCCCGCCGCCGTATAGACGTTCCGCCTCCCCCGCTCCATGGAGATCCACGCGATCCGGTCCACGGACTTCGCCGACACCATCTCCGCGGGCCAGGCGGGGCTCAGGATGTCCTCGAAGGTGAACTCCTGCCCGGCGGCGGGACCCGCCGGAAGGTGGGGGGCCAGGAGGAGAAGGGCGAGGCCCGGGAGGGAGGACCGTCCCGGGCAGAGGGGGAAGAGGGGGCGCATGGGATCTCTCCGGTCGGGGGAAGGCCTCGAACGGAGAGATGATAGTGGACCCCTCCCCCGACCCGCTACCGGATGGGTACCACCACCGAGAGCTGGTGGGTGGTCACCCGGGCGTCCTGGAGGGTCAGCGGGCCCTGGGGAGCCACGATGAAATCGGCGGCCTGTGCCCCAGCCACCTGTGCCCCGGCTACCTGTGAACCGGCTACCTGCG
>JBFYZD010000321.1:0-13084 GCA_041309685.1 Gemmatimonadales bacterium
TGGACCGGGCGTCGGGGTAGCGGGCCGTCGGGATCTGGGCTTCCGCGGTCAGGAGCCCTTCCGCCCGGAACCCCGGATCGAGGGCCTGGAGCTTCCCCAGGCTCCGCACCAGGAGCCCCGAGCCCGCGAGGAGGACCACCGAGAGGGCGACCTGGGCCACCACCAGGCCGGTCCGGAAGCCCGTCCCCCCGTCCCCGGTCCCTCTTCCTCCGCCCTTGAGACCCTCGGTGAGGGAGGCGTCGGCGGTCTTGAGGGCGGGATAGACCCCGGCCAGGACGCCGGCGAGGAGAGACACCCCCAGGGCCGCGGCCAGGGTGGGAAGGGAGAGCCCGGGCGCCTCCAGCCCCAGCCGCTCCATCCTCAGGTAATCCAGCATGAGCTTCTGGAACCCTACCGCCAGGCCGGTCCCCAGGAGCCCGCCGGCGAGGGCGAGAGCCAGGCTCTCCCCCAGGAGCTGGCGCACCAGGCGCCCCCGCCCCGCCCCCAGGGCGGTCCGGACCGACAGCTCGAAGCGGCGCGCCGGCGCCCGGGCCAGGAGGATCCCCGCCCCGTTGGCGCAGGCGATGAGGAGAAGGAGCCCCACCGCCCCCGACAGGATCCAGAGGCTCGCGCGGTAGTCCTCCGTAAGGACCTCCCGAAGCCCGGTAAGGCGCAGCGCCTTGTCCTGGTTGCTTTCGGGGTAGGCCTGCTGGAGCCGGGCCGAGATCACGTCCACACCCGCCTGGGCCTGGTCCATGTCCGTGCCGGGCCTCAACCGCCCCACCAGGTACCAGTTGTGCATGTCCCGCTGGGCGGCGGCGTAGCGGTCCGGCCGCATGGGGAGCCAGAGATCCGACCGGGTGAGGAAATGGAAACCCGGTGGGAGCACCCCCACGATGGTGTACGGGACCCCGTCCAGGGTGAGGGCCGTGCCCAGGACCCCGGGGTCGCCTCCCAACCGGCGCTGCCAGAAGGGGTGCGTCAGGAGGACCACGTCCCGGGCTCCCTCGACGGCGTCCTCGGGGTGGAACGCCCGTCCCAACGCCGGCCGGACCCGCAAGGCGGAGAAGAGGTTGTCCGACGCCACGGCGCCGGTGATCCGCTCGGCCTCTCCTCCTCCGCTGAGCGTGAGTTCGGTGGGGAAGGGAAGGACCGCGGCCAGCTCCTCGAAGTCAGCCGACTCCTGCCGGTAGTCGTAGTAGTCGGCCCCCGCCACCCAGGGGTTCAGCTCCCCCCTCACCGTGGCCCTCCCCACCGCCAGCCGGCCTGCCTCGGGGAAGGGAAGGGGGCGGAGGAAGACGCGGTCGAGAACGCTGAACATGGCCACGCTGGCGCCGATGCCCAGGGCCAACGTCAGCACGGAAACGGAGGAGACCCAGGGGGCGCTGCGCACGGTGTGGAAGCCGAAGCGGAGGTCCTGGAGGAAGGGGCGGAGCATGGGCGTGGGTCGTCCTGGGGCTGAGGGGGTCGCGCCCGCCGTGGCGGCGCCCGGGTCAGGGAGGAAGCGCAGGTGCAGGGCGTCCCGGGCAGCGACCAGAAGGAGGCGGGCTGCCTGAGCGCCGGCGGTTCGGGAGGGCCGTTCCCGCTCCCGGCCCGCCCGGTTCCACCAGTGGGCCATCTCCCCCTCCCACTCCCGGAGCCAACGGGTCCGGACGCCCGGGGGAGCCAGGGCGCTGAGCTTCCGGAGGGCCAGGCCCAGGAAGGGTGGGAGGGGCGAATCGGCCATGGCGGCTCAAGCCCTTTCCGGCTCGGGGGAGGGGCCGGCACCCAGGCTCCACACGATGGCCGGAAATCGCTTCAGGGCCTGCTCCCGGAGGGCCTCCCCGGCAGGCGTGAGCCGGTAATAGCAGCGAGGAGGGCGACCCTCCGCCTCGGCCTGGTCCCGGGCTTCCCACCGGGAGGTGAGACATCCGGCGGCCTCCAGCCGCCGCAGCGCCGGGTAGACGGTCCCCCCCGGCAGGCCGGTGGCGTCCATGATGTCGAACCCGTACGGGCACCCCCGGGAGATGGCCTGGAGCACCAGCCCCGTGGGGAAGGTGAGGTTGGGCTTGGGCATGGCGTGCGCTCCGCTCGGGTCGCCTGTCCGGCCATCGAGGCCCTGTCTCGTTCTTCCCTTGGATGACTAGAATCCTACATAGGTTGCCCGGAGGTGACGGGGGTGGTGTCCGGCGCAGGCGCCCCCGCGTTGCGCTCCGGCCCGGAGGTTCCCACTCTCTTCAGCGGAGCGCGGTAGGGTACCGGCCGATCGACGCGGGAGGAGACCATGAGCATCTCGAGACGGAAGTTCCTGGCCGGGGCGGCGGCGGTGGGCCTCTGCGGGCCTGGCTCGGTGGCCGGCTCGGAAGGAGCCGTGGCCACCCCGGACGCCCAGGCCACCCCGCCGTCGAGCCGCTTCGACCCCTGGGTGGAGGTGGACCCTGCGGCCATCGCCTTCAACGTAGAGGTCGTTTCCCGCCTCGTGGGCGGGCGCCCCATCCTGGCGGTCATCAAGAACAACGGGTATGGGCTCGGCCTCACGAACGTGGGGAAGGTCCTGGCGGCGCACCCTTCCGTGAAGGGCCTGGCGGTGGTCAAGACCGAGGCCGCCCTGGCGCTGAAGGCGGCGGGGATCGCCAAGCCCGTTCTGCTCATGGCCCTCTTCGCCGATGCCGACGGCCCCGAGCTGGTGGCCCGGGGGGTGGATCTCTGCCTCACGACCGACGACGCCCCGGAGCGGGTGGCGCGGGCGTCCCGGGAGTCGGGCCTTTCCCCCCGGGTCCACGCCTACCTGGACACGGGGATGAGCCGGATGGGTATTCCCTACCACCGGGCCGTCCCCTGGTTCGAGAAGGTGTTCGCCGCCGGGTTGCGTCCCGAGAGCACCTTCATGGGGCTTACCGAGGATCCGGAGTACGACCGGGAGCAGCTCCGCCGCCTTCTGGAGGTGGCCGGGGAGCTACGGGCCCGGGGGATGGAACCCGGCCTCCTCCATGCGGCCTCCTCGGCGGCGGTCTTCAACTTCCCCGACGGGCATCTGGACATGGTTCGGCCGGGGATCGCCCTCTTCGGCGCCTATCCCAGCAACGAAGGGTCGGAGGCATCCATCGCCGAGCTGGTACCGGCGCTGCGCCTGCGGGCGAGGGTGGTGCGGGTGGAGCGCTTACGAGCCGGGGATAGCGTGAGCTACAACCGGGCGTACATCGCCCAGCGGCCCACCTGGGTGGCCACCCTCCCGGTGGGCCACTCCGACGGCTACCCCCGGGAGGCGGTGAAGGGCGCCCGGGTCCTCATCAACGGGGGGCTCTACCCCCCCGTGGGGGCGGTGAGTGCCAGCCACACGATCGTGGAGCTGGGCGAGGGAGAGCCGGAAGTCCGCATCGGGGACGTGGCCACCCTGGTGGGTCCTGATCACCCGGAGATCCACCCCAACGCGGTCGCCACGCGCGCCGGCCGCTCCGTCTACGACGTCCTCATGCACCTGAACGCGGGGTTGCCCAGGGTGGTCGTGTAGGCGCACGGGGACGGGGGCGCCATTCCCTTGGGATGCGAACGGTCCTCGAATCCCCGCGCGACGTCCATCGGGACGGAGCGTGCCCCCGCCGCTTCCGCTCAGGGGAGCTTCTTGAGGGGCGTCCCCGTTGTGGTTGCGCTTCCGGTCGGCGTAGGCAGGGTGGTGGAGTAGTTCGAAGCGAGGGGCGTCGGCAATCCGAACGATTCCAGGCTCTTCAGGAGGTAGTTGGTATCGAGGTTGGAATACCGGGTATCCTCCGCCCCTCCGGTGATGGTGTCCAACTCGGCCTCGTCCAGGGTGGAAAGGGCGGCGAGATACTCCTCGGCCGTGAACCTGAACCCGTGGGCCGCGGCGACGGCGGCTGCGGCCTCGACCTGCGCCCGGAGGATCTCCTTCCTCAGGGCGTTGTCCTCGGCGGCTCTCTTCAGGAAGTCCTCGACGGCGCCCATGGAGCTCCTCCATCCCAGGGAATGCGGACCATCCTGGCAACAACAATACGAGTCCCCCCGGCGACCGTACCAGGGTGGACTCGAAAAGGAACCTCCGACCGGCCTGGGGGAGACGAAGGGCCCCGTTCGCCCCGGTGTGCTGCTCTCCCCTGCTACCGGCCCAACCGGTAGCTGAATCCCATCATCAGGACCGGCCGGAGGCCGGGCTGTTTCACGGCCGCATCCGCATCGTCGTAGGAATACTCCTTCCTCGGATTGACGTGATCCCCGTCCGGGCTGTAGGAGGTGTCGTGCCCCGAGATGCGGGCGGCGAAGAAGTACTCCATCCCGCCAGTGAGGACCAGGGCGGTCCGAGGCCCCATGGGGTAGCTCCCCTCCAGGCCTGCGGCCACGCCCCAATGGCTGCTGGTGACGTCGAAATCCTCGTTTCCCCCCACGAAGTGGAAGTTCGCCCTGAACCGGGTGTAGCGGACCCCCCCGTACAGGTGGGTCTGGCCCCTCCAGGGGAGGAGCCCGTCCAGCCCCAGGTCGAGGGTCCGACCCTGCTCCCGGGGAGTGCCGTTGGTGGCGTCGTTGATGAAGATGCGGCGGGCCTCGAGCGGTTCCCCGGGCTCCACCGCCGCAAAGCCCAGGCGGATCCGTGCCTTCAGGGGAAAGCCCTGGGCGAAATCCTGCGCCAGGAGGAACCCCTGGAACCCGAGGCCGTTTTCGTACCCCATCATCCCTCCGGCGAAGAGCACCCGTGGCCCCGGAGCCGGGGGACCGGGGCCCGGATCCGGACGGGGCGCCGGCGCGGTCTGCCCAGTTCCGCCGAGCGGCCTGGCATCCTGCGCCTGGGCTCCCATGGCCGGTCCGAGACAATACAGGGCGGAGATGATCCAAAACGGGACGACCGTGCCGCGCATAATGCTCCTGCTCCGGGTGTGCGTGGGAGAATGATCCGGCCGGTGGGATGGAGGGCATCCCTGACACACCGGTGCGTGCCATCGCATGGGTGCCAGGATCGTGCCAGGGCGGGGGCGGTGAACGAGCCCGGCCTTTCGGGCAGGGTAAGGCTCACGGCGGGCCGGAACCCGGAAAGGAATGCCCATCGGGGGAAGGTTTTTGTTGGGAGGCCGGAAGGGGGCGCAGCCGACCGGGCCATGGATTCCCACCTCCCTCTGGCCCGGGTCCGGCAACGCTCAGAGTCTCGGCTCGCCGCCCCCCGGTTCCATGCGCACGGTGGCCACCGCCCGCTCCTCCACCCGGGTCCGCTCCAGGGGGAGGAGCCAGAGCCGGCCCTCTCGCCACAGCTCGAGCTGATCGAAGGCGTGGGGATTGGCGGGGTAGCCCGACTCGCCCCCCGGCAGGATGAACCCACCGGACCCGTCGGGGTCGGCCATGTCCACCACGTGGCGTTGGCTGGGGCCGTAGGTGACCCGGAAGGGTGGGCGGGTGCCGCTGAACGCTGCCACGTTCACCGAGTTGGGGCCCCCCGTCCGGGGGATCCCCTCTCGGCCGAACCGGAGCAAACCTCCCAGGACGGGCACCCCCGACATCGGGTGGTCCAGGGTGAGCTGATGGGCCTCTCCCCAGGGGAGGCCGGCGAACTCCGAGGCCGCCCGCGCCGCCTCCACCGGCAGCTCCGGCGGTAGCGCCATCCCTCCGTCCAGCGCTCGTTCCAGGACGCTGCTGGGGAAGTAGCCGGCTTCCCCGCCATAGAAGTGCCGCGCATGGCTCTGGCGCAGGACCCGCCACCAGGTGTGGAAGAGGGTGGCTTCCGTGCTCTCCAGGTCGGCCTGGCGGTCCCACCTCTCCAGGCGCGCCGCCAGCTCCTCCAGGCCGGCGTTCCGGAAGGCCGCGACCGCATGGCCGATGTAGCGATCCACAAAAGCGCTCCCGGCGTCCATCTGGATGGCCAGGAGGCCCTGGGCATCGTGAAGGAGCTTCCCCTCCAGAAGCTCGGAGATCCGCTGGGCGCGGTAGGGTGGGGCCCAGTTCCCGTCCGAGACCCGAAGCGCGCGTTCATCCCGACCCTGGGCGTTGTTGGCGGTGGCCACGTACCCCCGCTCCGGGGCCAGGAGGTGGGGGTTCTCGTCGAAGGGAACCCACCCCCTCCAGTCGTGCTCTCCCGTCCAGCCCGGGACCGGCAGCTGGGGCGGGATCCCTGAGGCCCGGTCCGGGATCCTCCCGGCCATCCAGTATCCCCAGGCTCCGGCCGTGTCGGCGAAGACCACGTTCTGCTGGGGATTCTCGAATCCACGCAAGGCATCGAGGAACTCTTCGGCGTTTCGAGCGCGGCTCATCCCCAGGAGCGCCCGGAAGGTGCCGGCGGGGGTGTGGGACACCCACTGATAGGCCAGGACCTGGTCCCCGGCCCGGTCCTCCACCGGGGTGATGACCGGGCCATGTCGGGTGGACCGGACCGTGAGCGTCACCGGGTCGCCGCCTTTGATCCGGATGACTTCCTCCCGGCTGCGGAAGGGGGCCCAGCCGTCGGGGGTCAGGTATTCCTCAGGGTTCTCGGGGTTCACCCGCTCGATGAAGAAGTCGGAATCGTCCACCATGGCGTTGGTGAATCCCCAGGCCACCGCCCGCGAGTGCCCGGCGGTGACGCCCGGGGCCCCCGGGATGCTCATCCCCACCACGTCGTACCCCGGGGCGTGGAGCCCCACCAGGAACCAGATGTTGGGCGCGTTGAGACCGAGGTGCATGTCGTTGGCGAGGAGAGGCTTCCCCGACCGGGAGCGCTGGCCCCCCACCACCCAGGAGTTGGAGGCCCGGACCACGCTCCCGAGCTCCAGGATATGCGCGAGCTCCCGGGAGAGGGAGGCCCGAGCGAGGAGGGACGTGGGGGTGGGAGGGGGGAGGGGGGAGGGAAGACGGGTCACCAGCCCACCGCCCTCGGGCATCCGGCTGTGCTCCGGGGCGACGCCGGTCTCCGGCCACCCTTCCACGATGGTCACGCCCCACTCGGGATAGCTCGGCATGAGGGGGGCCAGGGCCGAATCCCCCAGCGCTTCCCGGGCCGCCGCCAGGTTCAACCCCGTCTCGTAGTCCGACAGATCCCAGGCCATCAGCTTCTCGATCCCCTGGGCCAGCACCGGGGTCCAGGGCTCCGGGCGGAAGCGAAGGAGGACGAATTCCGGCGGGAGGAACCCTCGCCATCCCTCGAGGGCGGCGTTCACCCCCCGGGCGTAGCGCTCCGCGAGGCGGAACATGGGATCGTCGGGGGGTGGGGTGCCGGCCCGGGCCGCCTCCTCCAGGCCGAGGGTCCGGAGAAAGCGGTCGCTCTCCAGGGTCGAAGGACCGAGGATCTCGCTCAGTCTCCCCTCCAGGACCCTCCGGAACATCTCCATCTGCCAGAGGCGGTGGGTGGCGTGCACGTAGCCCTGGGCCAGGAAGAGATCCTCCACGGAGGAGGCGAAGATGTGGGGAACGCCCATGGAGTCGTAGAGGACCTCCACGGGCTCGGCGAGCCCCGCCACCGCCAGGGTCTCCGACCGGGGTCCGGGACCGGTACGCAGCCGGTGGACGGCGAAGTACCCGGCCATCAGCAGCACCAGGAGGAACACCACCGCCAGCTTGAGCGCCTTGCGAATCATCCGGCCCTGTCCTGTCGAAGTCGGGGGAGGGGACGGGGAAGTGTGGGGCCGGGGAAGCCACCTGGCAACGCGACTCCCACCTTGGAACTGGGCTATCCGTCGTCCTCCTACCATGCAACCTCGGCCCGGCCCGACACCGTCCAACCCTCCAGACACGTAGGGAAGGCTGGAGGATGGACCCGGGGGGCAGCCTGCCCCCACGGCCCGACGATTCTCTCCGGTTGGAAACGACTCATGGCCCTTCGCGATTGGTTGGCTTCCGGAACCAGGTCCCTTCAGCGTGGCGCAGTCGGGGCAAGGCGCAGGATGGCGCTCGGTGCGCAGGTCGCCTGGCGGTGGGGGAGCGCGCTCCGGGACCGTCTGAGCGCCATGCCCCGGCGGACGCTCCTCCTGAGGGGATCGGTGGGTCTGGCCCTGGCCGCGGCTGTCCTCCTGGCCGGGGAAGCGTTGGTGCGCGCCCGCATCCCGGAGGAGTCGGGCCGGGCCGTGGCCACCCGGATCTACGCCCGGCCCCCGCTCCTGGTCCGGGGCATGGTGCTGGGGAGGGAGGACACGGAGGACCATCTCCGGCGCCTGGGGTACCGGCCTGCCCGGGGAGACGGGGTGGGGATCGGCGAATTCTACCTGGGCTCCCGCGGCCTGGTCGTGGGCCGCCGGCCCTTCCGCCACGCAGCGGACCAGAGGGACCCCGGGTTCATCGTCGCCCGCCTCGACCACGCCGGCCGCATCACCCGGATGGAGGACGGGGAGGGTCGGTCGCTGAGCCGGGCGAGTCTGGAGCCCGAGCTCATCGGCCGTATCTCCGGGGAGTCCCGGGAGGATCGGCTGCCGGTCACTCTGGAGGAGGTGCCGGAACAGTTGGTCCAGGCGGTCCTTACCATGGAGGACCGGCGCTTCTACGAGCACGCCGGGCTCGACTTCCGGCGCATCGGGGCAGCCTTTCTGGCCAACTTCGAGGCGGGACGGGTGGTCCAGGGGGGGAGCACCCTCACCCAGCAGTTGGTGAAGAACCTCTACCTCAGCCCGCGCAGGTCGGTCTTCCGGAAGCTGCGGGAGGCGGTCATGGCCGTCGTGCTGGAGCTCCGCCACACCAAGGAAGAGATCCTCCAGGCATACCTCAACGAGATCTACCTCGGGCAGGATGGGGCGGTGGGGATCCACGGGGTGGGCCGGGCCGCGGACCACTTCTTCGGGAAGGAAGTGGGCGCCCTCTCCCTCGAGGAGTCCGCCCTTCTGGTGGCCCTGATCCGGGGACCCTCTCTCTACTCTCCCTTCCGGAACCCCGAGGCGGCGCTGGAACGGAGGGATCTGGTCCTCCGCCTCATG
This sequence comes from Gemmatimonadales bacterium, assembly GCA_041309685.1. Classification (GTDB taxonomy): domain Bacteria; phylum Gemmatimonadota; class Gemmatimonadetes; order Longimicrobiales; family Gaopeijiaceae; genus JBFYZD01. Next base: position 8,829 of record JBFYZD010000321.1, read on the forward strand.
CGGGAGGGGGGCGCCATCACGGAAGCGGAGTACGCCGAGGCCTCCACGGCTCCCCTGCGGCTGAGGAAGCGGGCCGAGCCCATCCGCAGCGCGCGGTACTTCACGGATTTCGTGCGCCGGGAGCTCGGCGGGGTGGAAGGGCTGAGGGCCGTGGTGACCACCCTGGACCCGAGGCTCCAGAGGGCGGCGGAGGCGGTGGTGAGGGGGGGGCTGGCCCGCCTGGAGCGAAGCTACCCCTGGCTGCGGGAAGGGGAAGCCGGGGAGCCGCTCCAGGCCGCTCTGGTGGCGCTGGATCCCCGGACAGGGGAGATCCTGGCCATGGTGGGAGGGAGGGACTACGGCGCCTCCCAGTTCAACCGGGCCACCGACGCCCGGCGCCAGCCCGGAAGCTCCTTCAAGCCCATCGTCGCCCTCTCCGCCCTGGCCCGGCCCCGGGAGGGAGGGGACGTTCCCCGGAGCCCGCCCTTCACGCTGGCCTCCGTCCTCCAGGACGTGCCCCTCCGGGTGGAGACGCCGGCGGGGCTCTGGGAGCCGGCGAACTACGACCGGGAGTACAGCGGTGCCGTGACTCTCCGGGAAGCCCTGGAGCGGTCGTTGAACGTGCCCTTCGCGCGGCTGGGCCTGGAGCTGGGGCCCGAGCGCATCGTCGGGACGGCGCGGGAGATGGGGATCGAGAGCCCGCTCGGCCCCTATCCCTCCCTGGCGCTGGGGGCGGCCGAGGTGTCCCCCCTGGAGATGGCCCGGGCCTTCGCCGTCCTGGCGGCGGAGGGATACCGGGCCCAGCCCACGGGGATCCTCGGGGTGGTGAGCGCCGCCGAAGGGGGCCCCGCTCCCTCCAGGCCTGACGGCTACCAGGCCTTCGAGCCCGCCGAGACCTTCCTGGTGACCTCCGCCCTGAGGGGGGCGGTGGAGTCGGGCACGGGTCGCGGCATCCGGGACCATGGGTTCGACGGCGACGTGGCGGCGAAGTCCGGGACCACAAACGACTACCGGGACGGCTGGTTCGTGGGGTACACCCCCTCCCTGGTGGTGGCGGTCTGGGTGGGCTTCGACCATGGTCGGCCGCTGGATCTGCCGGGAGCGGGGGTGGCCCTCCCCATCTTCGCCGGCTTTCTCCGGGAGGCCCTGGGCTCCGACGGGCGGGTGGGGAGCTGGGGGAGCGAGGGGTTCGAGGTGCCGGCGGGGTTGGAGAGGGTGGAGGTGGACCCGGCCACCGGGCTGCGGGGGGGGTGGGGGTGCCGGGGAGAGCCCGAGCTCTTCCTCAGGGGCACGGCGCCGCGGGTGAGCTGCAACGGGATACGGGTGGACGACCGTTCCTTCCGGGTGGATGAGCGCTTCCTCGGCGCGCTCAGCCTGCGGGACGGCGAGGAGCTCTTGCGGGCCCTGAGGCGGCTGCTGTCCGCGCAGGGGAGGGGCCGGTAGGCGCGGAGTGCCTCACCCGCCGGCGGGCGTGGCACCGGACCGCCGGCCCCACCCGTCGCGGAACGTCCGGCCCCATCCCGCCGCTGGGTCAGGGCGCCCGGGACCGCCCGATCAGAAGGTCTCTTCCCGCACCTGGTCGGGAGTGGTCCTCTTCCCGAGCCCGATCACCGGGCCGGGCTCCACCGATTCGTTCTCCGGCAGGGGGCTCTCCCCTCTCTCCTGCCCCATCTGGAAGATGCTCTTCAGGCCCCCGAAGCGATCCGCGCCGGCCAGCGCCTTCGCATCCCCGCCGTACCAATCGAACCAGGGGAGGCCGTGGCGTGCATACTCTCGTGCGGTGATGGGCGTGGTGGGGGGCTCCCCGCCCGTGACCGCCCTCCAGGCGAGCGAGTTGGCGATGTGCACGAAGCAGCGGCTGCCGTGGGTGGTGTCCCAGTGGTGGAGGGGACGGTCGTCCTCGTAGATCTCCTGTTCCATCCTGCCGCCCGGGGCGAGGCCCATGTCGAAGGAGCAGGAGCGACAAGCCAAGGGTTGGTCAACCCCCCAACTGGATCTTTCCCTCTGAAGACGGGGTGGCCGATAATGCTCGGCCTTCAGCGGGTAGGCCACGATCTGGATTCCCCCGTGCTCGGCCTTGCCGGTGATCTGCTCCTCCACGGTGTAGCCCGAGCCCAGGGGCATGGCCACGAACTGCCGGATGGTCCCCTTCTCCACGCAGTAGCCGTCCAGCCAGGGCTGGAGCGGGACGCTCAGGAAATCCTGGGGGTGGGTGTGGATCCCTTCACGCCAGTCCCTTCCGGTCACCGCGTCCACCTTGCCGGTGGCCACCCTCACCGCGAAGGGGTACTCCCCCTCGAAGCAGATCCAGAGCGCTTCGGACTGGTACATGGGGAGGAAGACCCCGCCGTGGCGAATCCAGGCCCCGGGCACCCTCCCCGCGTGGTCGTCGACGTGGCGCAGAGGGAAGCGTCCCAGCCCCGGCGGGAGGGGGTAGGTGCGGCCGTCGTCGGGAATGCGCAGCGTCCGCTGGAAGTGGATGGCCAGCTTCGCCTCCCGATGGACCTCGGGGAAGGAAATGTGGAGGGCGTCCTTCTTCAGCTCGATCATCGTCTCCTCCTGTGGCTCACGCCGGATCTCGATCCCGCCCTCCCGGGCCCCGCGCCCACGCCTTTCGTCCTACCAATCTCCGTCCCTCACCTCCCGGACCAGCCGGAGCACGGCGTGATCGGGAAGGTCGCGCATACCCCGGATCAACTCCCCGAAGAGTTGGGGGCGCCGGCGGATGACCTCCTTCAGCTCCGAGGACACCTTCCCGGCCAGCGCCAGGAGAACGTCCCCGTCCACCTCCAGCGCCCCGGCCAGCCGGAGGATGGTGGCCTCGGAGGGAGGGGCCACCTCCCCCCGCTCCGCCTTGCTCAGGTAGGAAGGCTGCACGCCGATCTTCTCGGCCACCCTGCGCAGGGAGAACCCCGGGTCCCCGCGCCTCAGAGCCTCCCGCCGTTCCCGAACGAATTCGCCGAAGTCCGTCATCGCACCGGATGGGTTGAGGGTTGTGTCCTGTATACTAACCAGTACACACCATCGACGCAAGGGTCTCACTCCGCCGGGAGGATCTCGACCACGTAGGCGGCGAGGGCGGGATCGGCGGAGAGGATGGGGAGCCCCTCGACCTGGGCCTGGGCCACCAGAAGCCGATCGAAGGGGTCGCGGTGGTGCAGGGGGAGGGCCGCGGCCCGAAGCGCGTGGGTGTGGGTGACGGCCAGTCCCTCCACATCGCTCCGCAGCATGAGGTCGGGGATGACGGCCTCGGGAGGCCCGGGCAGCTCCAGCCTTCCCAGTCTGTGCTTTATGCCGATTTCCCAGGCGCTCCCCGCCGACAGCACCAGGCGGTGGCTGCTCGAGGCCACGATCTCCAGAGCCCTCGGGGAGAAGCGCTCGGGTGCCATGAGCATCCAGAGCCAGGCGTGGGTGTCCAGGAGCACGCGCATCAGGAGCCGCCGCCCGACAAGTCGTCCGGCAGCCCTCCCGCGAAGTCGTCCAGCAACTCCTCGGGGAGCGGGGCGTCGAAGTCTTCGCCCACCACGATGCGCCCCCGGGCGAAGCCCAGCTGCCGGGGGCTCTCCTCTTCCCGGTAGGGGACGAGCCGCGCCAGGGGGGTCCCGTCTTTGGCGATCACCACGTCCTCACCGGCAGCGACCTCCCGGAGGAGGCGGGAGAGCTGGGTCTTGGCTTCGTACACGTTCACGGTCTTCATACATGAAGATTGACTAGACCAGGTGGTCTGGTCAAGGTTCGAGTCTGCCACTCCACTTTGCGCCCACGGATGGGGCACCTCTATGGCTGATCGAGCCCCCTCCCCCCCTCCACCACCACGAACAACCCCATCCCCGCCGGCACCCGCACCGCCGAGAGATCCACCTCGGCCTCGCCCTGCAACCCCTCGACCCCGGGAGCGTACCCGCGGGCCGTCCCCTCCAGCCCCAGCGCCGCCCAGTCCACGGCCAGGTTCACGACCTCGTCCTCTTCCGACCACGACGCCAGGGCGATGAGGGCGCCGTCCGGCCGGAGGTAGGTCGTGGCCAGGATGCGGGGGTGGCCGGTGGTGATGGGGGCGTCCTCCAGCCAGTAGCCCAGCATGCGGCTCTCGGCGATGCCGAACTGGTTCATGAGCGCCCACACCGGGCGGGGATCCACGTTGCCGTACACGCGGGCCGTCATCCCGTAGAGCATCCCCCGGTAGGGGTGACCTCCGTCCTGGAGCATCTCCCCCATGAGGCCGAAGGGGAGCCCCGAGACCTCCGTGAGCCAGTAATCCTCGTCCAGGCCGTACTCGA
>JBFYZD010000322.1:0-22274 GCA_041309685.1 Gemmatimonadales bacterium
CGCGTTGTCCACTCCGCTGGGCCCATCACCGCCCTCCTTGTTGAGGTTGGTGATGTTGAACGCCCACCCCAGCACGGCGAGACCGAGCAGCGCGCCGGTGGTGACCGCGGCCGCCGTGCGGCCCTTCTGCAGCCGACACACTTCCAATCGCTCCACGTCGGCGACCGGGAGGGACACCGTGACACGCAGCCCCCGTACCGGAGTGAGCGGGTCACCGTTGCGCAGCGCCACCGAGCAGAACAGCGTGTCCAAGGAACTCCCCTGCAGCAGCTTCCCGCTGATCTTCCGCCCTCGCTCGGGCAGGGGCCGGCGTACTCCCGGTTGTTGCCGCCCGGCAGGTCAAGCCCCGCCTGGGAGAAGGCGTCGATGAACCCGGGGTAGACCGTGAGGCTGTCCCCTGCGATGAGCACCGCGTCGGCCGGGGGCGTGACGTCCGCCCCCAGGGACTCGATGAGGCCTCCACGGAGAACGATGGTCCCGTTCTCGATCACGGGGCCGGACAGCGTGACGATCCGGGCGCCGGTGATCGCGTAGACCCGGCCTTCGTACTGGGCGGAGAGGTGGGAAGGGGAGAGCAGGATCAGGATGGCGAAGGCGAATGGCAGGGAGCGCATCCCCCTCGCGATGGTCCACCGATCCCGTTGGCTATCGGGTCTCGGCATAGGGAATCCCTCCTGTTGACGGGGACCAGCGAGCAGCAGGATCGGGGAGCCTAGAATGGGGCCCGTCCGGTGTCGAACGGCGTGAGGAGTCAACCGAGGCGAGGATCGCCGGGGTCCCTCCCCGCGGCACATCCGATCCTGATCCCCGCCCCCCTCAGAACCGGTAGCGCAGCCCGAACATGGGCAGGAAGGGAAGGAGCTCCTCGCCCCCGTCGGTGGGCACGGTGGCTACCCGGCCGTCTCCCAGGAAGGTGCCGGCGTAGCGATGCGATCCCCGGTTGCGGCGGTCGTAGAGGTTGAAGGCGTCCAGGTAGACCTCCAACGTTCCACCGCGGATCGGGAACGCGCGCGTGGCCCGCACGTCCAACCGGTGATAGGCCGGCAGCCTCTCCCCGTTCAACGGGCCGAAGCCCCGCGTCCAGAACCAGGAGCCGTTGGCGAGGGGGAGTACCCCGTAGACCCACGCGGTGGCCGGCCACCCGCTGTGGTAGGTCCAACCGGCGGCGATCTCCCATCGGGGTCCGGGCCGGTACTCGGCCCGAAGGTTGATGGCGTGGCGCTGGTCCCGGGGCCGGGGCACCCAGGGGTCGGCGAGGCAGGTGGGGCCCCCGGTACACCTTCCATCCTGGGGGATCTCGTCCTCGGCCGAGGCCAGGGCGTAGGCGGCGGACCAGCTCCAGGCCGAGCCCACCGATCCCTCGGCGAAGGCCTCCACCCCCCGCACCCGCCCCCGCCCCGGGTCCACGCGCAGACGGTCCCCCTCCTGCTCGGGGAAGATGGCCATCTCCTGCTCCAGCCCCACCCAGCGGGGCTGCTGGTCGGAAATGCTGCGGTGGTAGGCTTCCAGGCGCAGGCTCAGCCTCGGACCGAACTGCCGCTGTACCCCCAGGGCGACGAGGTCGGATCGTTCCGTCGGGGCGAAGAGCGTCTGGCCGTCCCCCACCTGGAGCTCCCCGATCCCCTGGGACTGGTGGAACCGGCCGGCGCTGGCCTGGAGGGTGATACCGGCCCCCAACTCCAGGGCGGCCGACGCCCGGGGGGAAAGAAGCGCCTCGTCGGTCTGGGAGACCCGGTCGTAGCGCACGCCCACCTCCGCCGCCAGGCGATCGCGAACCCTCCCGCGCGCTGCCAGGAAGAGACCGGCCCGCGTCCCGCCGGGCTCCAGGGTGAGGGCCAGGGTGTCGGCACGAAGCCGGGCGAGGCCGTCAGCCGTCGCGTAGGGGGTCCGGGTGTCGGCGTAGTATTCGTACTCGCCCGTGGAGCGCACGATCTCTCCACCCGCTCGCACCAGGAGGTCGGGGGACAGCTCCGCCTCCACCTCCTCGCGGACCCCGGCGACGAGGAAGGCACGGTCGTCCCGGACGGCGATCTGCTCCGGGGTGCCGATGCTCCCCAGGTCCTCCTGGAAGCCCTGGCGGAAGCGGGTTACCCGCCCCGTCCACAGGAGAGTCCGGGAGGTCCACCACGGCGATACCCGGGCGTCCCAGCTCGCCCAGGCGTAGCTGCTCTTCCAGTCCGACCGGATGTTGCCGACCTCGATGCCATCCCCGACGGTCAGCCCGTCCCAGGCATCCCCCTCCATGCGCAACTGGTCTCCGGCATGGAGGAGGTGCAGGGCCAGGCGGTGCCCCGGACCGGCCTGGACCTCCACCTTCCCGAACAGGTCGTAGAACTGGGGCGAGAGCCTCTCGTCGGCTCTCACCATCTTCATGAGAAGACCCAGCGAGCCCCGGCGGGCCGAAAGGAGCCAGCTTCCCCGGTCGTCGGCGAATCCCCCCTGGCTCAGGAGGGAGAGGTGGCTGATGTTGAGCCCCAGCGTGGTCCGGGGGGGGCCGAGGGCGGTCCTGGACCTCATGTCGAGCACGCCGGCTGCCCGGTCGGCGTACTCCACCCCGAACCCCCCCGCCTTCAGCGCGACCGCAGCCAGCGCGTTCAGGTCCACGATCCCGAGCGCCCCGTCGAAATCCTTCAAGTGATACGGCTCATGGAGCTCCAGCCCGTCCAGGCGCACCATCACCTCCCGGTCCAGGCTCCCCCGCACGCTCAGGCGCGTGGAAATGTCGTGGGCCGCCACGCCGGGAAGGCGGGTGAGGGAGCGGAAGACGTCCTCTCCCAGCTGGGGCATGGCCTCGATCTCCTCCCGGGTGATGACCCGCACCGCGCCCGGCGGGGCCGACTCCAGCATCCCGAAGGTCCCGGGGGCCACCACGATCTCGGGAAGGGGGATGGCTCCCCGGCGCAGCCTCACCAGGACCCGGACCGTGTCGCCGGGCGTGACCAGGAGCGCCTCCTGGACCCAGGGCTCCCAGCCCATCCCCGTCACCTCCAGGCGGTGGCTTCCCGCCGGCACCTCGCGCAGGGTGAAGCGCCCCGAGGCGTCGGCCAGCACCCCCTGGCCGGTCTGGAGGCGCACCGCCACGCTGGCCGCGGGTGCGCCCGTATCCTGGTCCACGGCGCGACCGACCACGACCCCGGTGGCGGCCGGGATCGGGCCGGTGGCGGGCACGATCATCACCAGGGCGCGGGTCTCCCTGTAGGTCAGCCCGGTCTCCGCCAGGAGCCGCTCCAACGCTTGGCCCACAGTCAGGGTGCGGCAGGCGCAGGAGACCCGGCGGTCCGCCGGGAGGAGCTCGTGGCTGTAGGCCAGGGCAACCGCGGCCCGTTCCTGGAGGAGCCGGAGGGCGTCGGGGAGGAGCAACCCGTTCACCTCCAGGCGGGCTGGACGGTCCAGGAGGGACTGGGCCGCGATGCGGCCGGGGACCGCGACGAGGGCGGCGAGGAGGACCGCCGCGGTGGCCGCCCGCCGCAGCGGGTTCCGCCCCGGCGCGCACGAAGTCCGAACAACCGCAGCCGCCACCCGGCGCACGGGGATCGGCGGAGGAGGTGAGGATGCGTGTCGGAGGTGTCTCATGATGGCGATCCCATCCAGGCGGTACCGGTCCCCGGTCTCGGCGGTCCACCCCGCCGCATACTCCCGGGGCTGCTCTCACGCCATCAACGCTCCAGGGAGGGGCGGGGTACCTCGGGCGCCCGGTCGGCCCCGCAAGGTGGCGTTGTCCGGGGCCTCTCCGCCACCCTCGACCTCCTCCCCCTATCCTCCCCCGCCCGCCTTCTCCCTGAGCAACGCCATGGCCGCCTCCAACTGCAGGTCCCGGCGGGCGCGCAGATCCGCTTCGGTCTGCGTGACGCGGAAGTCGGGCGGGACCCCAAACCACTCGACCGGGACGCCGTCGTACCCGCGCATGCACCCGGTGGGGATGTGGATGTGGAGGCCGCCGGGCAGGCGCAGGTCCCCCTCGATGTCCTCGTGGTCCTGGCAGGCGATCCCCGTGGTCGTGTCTCCCACCAGCGTCACCTCGGGCAGATGCCGCATCAGCGCCGCCATCATGTCCGCGGCGCTCTGGGAGGCGCCGTTGGCCAGCAGCACCACCGACTGCCCGTAGCGAGTGATCGGGCTCACCGGCTGGATGGGAGGCTCATAATCCTCCCATACCCCCCGCCGGGTGAAGGCGTCGGGCCAGCGCATGGGCGAGTCGATGAACCAGCGCACCACGCCCGCCACGTTCGCGAGCTCGCCCCCGTTGTTGTTGCGGATGTCCAGGACCAGGCCGGCCGTCCCAGCCAGCGCGTGCATGACAGAGGGGAAGTCGTCGAGCATGCGGTCGGGGTCGAAGGTGGAGAGCCGCAGGTAGCCCAGGTTCTCCTCCAGCATGCCGTACTCCACGGTCCGGTTCCCGGCCAGGGAGAGCCCGCCGGGGACGTAGCGACGGACCAGGTAGGGGCTGAAGGTGGGCTTGTCCCGGCGGTAGCGGTGGGAGACGTAGGCGAACACCGGTCCCCCTCCCCGGGTGGAGTAGTAGGCGTGCCCGTCGCGTAGCGTCTCGACCAGATCGTGGAGGATCTGGTGGATGTCGTCCCCCCGGGCCTCCTCCGCGCGGGGGCGGTACGCAGTGTATACGCTGTCCCAGTCGATCCCCTTCTCCTGGAACATGGGGTAGAGCGAGTCGATGAAGCTCCAGGCGGCCTCGAAGTCCTCCAGGCTCCGGTTCGGGACGGGTGTGGGGAGGAGGAGATCGCCGCACCCCACGATCGGCATGACCAGCGCGAGGGTGGCCAGACCATGGCGGACGGGCATCATGGTGGCCTCCCCCTACCGGCCCAGGACGACGGCGAAGGTGAGGTGATCCCGCGAGGAGACCAGCCGGTCCCACACCGTCACCCTCCAGGGCCGGCCCTGGTAGCCGACCTCCAGCGCGGCCCAGTCGAGGGGCCGGTAGCGCAGGGCGGCGGAGGCCACCGCGCGCGTGCCCGAGTGGGGCCCGAGGAGCTTGAGGGAGGGCTCTTCCTCCTCCTCCACCAGATCCACCATGCGCAGCGCCGCGGAGAACAGGGCCGCCCGCAGGGTGCCCACGGCCTGGATCCGAGAGGAGAGGGGAACCACCACCTCGCCGGCGGCGCCCAGGGAGAAGAGGCCCGCGAAGGAGAGGGCGACCTCCATCCCGTGGGAAGCGATCTGCTGGTCGTTGACGAGGAAGGAGATCCCGGGCGACGGCCCCACGAAGAGGAAGGCCCGTCGCGAACCGAGGGAGATCGAGCCCGCCGGGTAGAGGAAATCCAGGTCGAGGGCGAACTCGGTGACCGCGGTGGAGACGCGGTGGCTCCACACGTCGGAGGAGGAGGGGAGCTCCATCCCCACCCGGAAGCCCGAGCGCCCGTGGAAGCGCGCCCACCGGGCCGAGAAGGAGGGTAGCGAGCCCGAGTACCGCTCCCCGGAGATGTACTCGTCCTGGAGGGAGACCGGTCCCACGCCCCAGGTGAAGGCGGCACCGGCGGGGAAGACCTGCCGGTGGGTGGGTGGGGTCTGCCCTTGCAGGCCGGTGGTAGCTCCCAGGCAGAGGAGGAGTGCGAGGAACTTATGCGCTGGCATGGTGGCTCCCTGGTTCGCGCCTGTTGGCGGGAAGGGGCTGAAGCGGGTCTCCAGTATCCGGAGTGGCAGCAGAGGACGGCCCGACCCTCCCGGCGTTTACTTCACCCGAGCCGGGCCGCTACGGACCCCCGGGGGAGGCTCCCCGGCCTCCCACCGGATCCTGTCCAAACCCTGACCGATCGTTGACACCGCCCCCCGGGGAGAGTGGTACGTTCCTGGGGAGACCGGAGAGGCCAGCACCCATGTACCCTCATGGCGTCTCCTCCCGAACTTCCTTCTCCGAGGCGACAGGATGAGACCTCCCACGGCTGCTAACCTCCTCATTGTGGCGGCAGGCATTAGCCTGCCCGCGATTCTCGGGGCCCAGGCGCCCGCCCCCTCGATCTGGCCGGGGATGGAGGCCGGTCCCTACGCCGTGGGCCACACGGTCCGCCACGAGTATGACTTCAGCCGGACCTTCCGCCCCGAGCGCGACTACTTCGGCGACCCCACGCCGGGGGAGATCGCCCGGCCCCTTCAGATCAGCATCTGGTACCCCGCCGTCGCCGCTCCCGGTGCCTCCCGGATCAGCGTGGCGGAGTACTACCACGCCATGGCCACCGAGACGGACTTCTCCACCAGGACTGCCGAGGATCTCCAAAGACTCATCGAGGGGCACAAGGCCGTTCTCATGATGGAGTGGCGGGTACCCCGGGAGGCCCGCGAGGCCATGGGCCTCCGCCTGGATTCCGTCCTCGCCCAGCCGTCCGCCGCGGTGCGGGACGCGTCCCCGGAGGCGGGCCCCTTCCCCCTCATCTTGCACATGCCCGGCTACGACGGCCCCGCCAACCACCACTATCCGCTCTTCGAGTACCTGGCGAGCCACGGCTTTGTCGTGGCCTCGGTGCCCAGCATGGGCGTGTCCAGCCGGACGATCGACGACGAGCGCCTGAGCCTCGACGTCCAGTCCAGGGACCTGGAGTTCGCCTACTCGGTCCTGCGCTCCCTCCCCTTCGTGGACTCGCGCCGGGTGGGGACCACGGGGATGAGCTGGGGGGGGATGGCCAACGTCCTGTTCGCTTCTCGCAACGCCTACGTGGATGCCGTCGTCACGCTGGACGGAGCCATCACGATGCCCGAGGAGACCGGCCTGCTGGAGAGCGTCCCGGGTTACACCCACGCCGACTTCCACGCCGCCTACCTCCAGCTCCTGGTCACGCCCGCCGAGGCACGCTTCCGCCCCAAGGATCTCCGCTTCTGGGACGCTCTCCGTTACTCCGACGCCCTATCGGCGGAGTTCAGCGGGGTGGAGCACGACGACTTCAGCCCGGGGAATGTTCGCCTTCGCAACCTCGCCGAGGAGGATCCCGCGCGGGCGCAACGCCTGGAGTCCTTCGCGAGGGTCGAGATGGAGATCGTGCGGCGCTTCCTCCAGGCCGCGCTCGCCCCGGAGTGGAACCCAGGGCGAGGCTTCCCGGAGTTGGGCGTGCCGGAAGGAGCCCCCGCGGGGCTCGTGGTGGGCGTCGAGCGGAAGGAAGCCCTTCGCCCGCCGCCCTCACCCGACGCCTTCTCGGAGATCCTGCGCAACCGGGGCGTCGAGGCGGCCGCCGCGGTGTGGCGGGAAGTCCAGGGGGCGGAACCGCGGTCCCGCCTCGTCACCTCGCCTGTGATGGGCCCCCTCTTCATGGAGGCCATGGAGGGAGGAGACCTCCCGAAGGCGCTGGCCATCTGTGAGTTGTGGGCCGTAGCCATGCCCGACGACGTCGGCCCCCTCTTCTCCACAGCCCGGGTGTACGGGGCCATGGGGGACAAGGCCAGGGCCATCGCGGCCTACGAGCGCATCCTCACCATGGTGCCGGAGGGCCCCCAGGCCGACAGCGCGCGGCGCGCCCTGCAGGAGCTGAAGGGAGGGGGCTGACCCCCAACGGCACGCCGAGGTACAGGCCCGGGCGAAATCCCCCTGGAACAGCAAGGGATTCAGGAGCTTGTGCGCGCCCGGGTAGAAGACCGCGGGGTCTTTCCCCTGGCCACGCCCAGCCCCACCAGGGGTCGGACACGCGGAGTGCGCTTCCCCTGGTCCTCTTCCTGGAGAATGGCGGCTTCAGCGCGCTTCCGCGAACCCCCGATGTCTCAGCACGTCTCGAATGGACCCGATCCTGGCCTCCGGGATTCCCGCATCGCCGGCGAGCTTCTCCCACTGCCTCAGCGCCGCAGCCACCCGGTCGATTTCCCGCTGACCCTTTCTGGGGATTCCGAACGCTGCGGCCAGCTCTCCGAGGTCATCCCGGGTGATACCGCTTCGCTTCCCCCTCACGGACATCTGATGCTGCCGGGTGAAGTTCTGTCCCACTGCGAAGGTGAGGTCGTACGCGGGCGACAGCCTCCACACCCCGTCTCTTCCCATCAGAAACGTCAGGTTCTTCACATGGTCGTCCTGATTCGCCCCGGCCACGTTGAAGTCCACGTGCTGCATTCCCCCCAGAGAGTGCTGATGAACGCGGCCCTCCTCCCCCCGGTCGAATCGCCGAATCATCAGGTGGGCGTAGCCCCTCTCCCGTAGCAACCGGGTCTCTGCGGCGTGGATGCCCGCGGCCCGGGCCATCTCGGCGCAGCAGTGCTCGATCTTCATGTAGTCCATCGGCTTCTCATCCACCCGGTACTCCTCGCCTCGAGAAGGATGGCTGGCGGCCTTGACGCCATCGAGCTTCAGAATCCAATGCCCGTCGCCACTTCGCGGCTCCGCATGGCCTGAGCGAATCGTGTCCCTTTCGTCATCCCAGAGCACCAGTGCTTTGGGCCGCATTCCCCCCGCCGAGCTCCCCACCTGGATGATCTCGGGAACCGCGACGTCCGTTCTTCCCTCCATGACGTGCCGGGCCTGCGCCACCAGATCGGCCACCTCGAGCGGCATCTCATTGCCGCGGGCCTCTCCCTCAAGGGGGGGGAGGAACTCCAGTGCTCCCATCGCCCGTCGTCCGATGAAGAGGAGCTTCTGGACGGGGCTGAAATGGAACTTGGGAGTGCCCCGGTCAAAAAAGTACCGGCGGATGACCGAGTTTCCGAAGCGGTCGGGGAGAGAATCGGCGAGGACCCCGGGGAGTCCCCCGAATGCCTCCTGCCGTCGGAGTTCCAGGAACTGCACGGGTCCCTGGAAAGAGAGCGGCAGGCGGATGGGTGAGATCTCCAGCCCCAGCCTTCTGAACTCAGGGGCGTATTCGAAGGTGACAACCCCGTCCTCGTCCTCCGTCACCGCGCCTACCAACCGACCCCAGAGGTGGACCTGCGCCAGCGCCAGGTCTGCCATGGCTACTTCTCCCTGGCCGGACCACTCTTCCGGTACGCCCGCTGTCTCGGGGATCGCGAGCCTCGCTCCAGCAAGGCCATCGGAGAGACCTTGGGTTCGGGGAGGAAGGAGTCCAGGGCCTCCAGGCGGCCCAGAACCCTGAGGATTCTGACCAGCGTGGCCAGCGTCGGATTCCGGCCGGACTCGGCGTTGATCACGGTCGTCGTGCTGAGCTCGGCCCGCTCCCCAACCCTTGCCCCGACGCACGAGGCCCCCCCCAGGCGCGTTCCACCACCGCCCAAGAGCCGCCTCGTGGGCTCAAGGGCCCCTGGATGCCTGGTCCTTTCCGGTGAGGCCCACTCGGATCAGGTCGGCTTTCCTGTCAGGATTTCGTCAGGGATCAAGCAGAATGGTGCGAGAGGGCGCCCCGACCCTTGAACGGGGACCCACCGGTTCACTATCCTGACCTTGGGTGCCTCCGGTCCGGCGGCCTCTCTCCCTCCTGGCTCGAATCGGCGCATGAAGCTCATCCCCCTCTGGTCCCGCTCGGCGGCCTGCCTCCTCGGCGCCCTGATCGGGTCCGGCTGCGGGGATGTGGCGGGCCCCTCCCCGACCCCCGTCAACCACCGGCCGCGCATCCGCGAGCCCGCCCTCTCGGTTCTCCATGACCGGGAATACCGGGAGACCATCGTGGTCGAGGACCCCGACGGGGATTCCGTCACCGTCCAGGCCGTGATCCTTCCGGAGTGGATGACCTTCGATTCCCCGACGAGAGTCCTCTCCGGCCACCCGGACCTGGATCTGGTGGGGGAGCACCTGGTGAAGCTCAAAGCCCACGATGGCCAGGCCGGGGACACCCTCTCCTTCCTCGTCCGCGTCGTGCTCCGCACCTCGCACCTCGTCTCCGGGGGGTCCTGGAGCCAGGCCGTCCGGCCCTACAAGCACGACGGCCATCCCTACCTGAGCGCCAACTTCGCCGTGTACAGCGACTTCAGCGCCCCTGATGAACGACGGTACGTGGCCGAGGCCCTGGAGGGGCATCTCCAGGACCTCGAGGCCGCCCTGGGGATCGTCACCCACGAAGAACTGGACGGCTGGACGCCCGAGACCAGGATCGACGTCCTCTCCCTGAGGGCCCAGGCCGACACAGTGATCTGGAACGGGACAGCCTACCGCTACGGGTTCGTCATCCATGCCCCCGATTCCCGCCGCTACGCACAGGCCGGGTATTCGCGGGTCCTCTACGACCAGCTCCTGCGCCACGAGCTGATGCATGTCGTGGAGTACTACCTGGTCGGAAGGAACGGCACCGACGAGTCGGTGGAGACGTGGTTCCAGGAGGGGGTGGCCATGGTGATGGGGGGCGTCCCCCCGGGAAGGATCGGGAACGTCGGGGATCTGAGACGGTGGCGCCAGAGCATGGCGCCCTATGCGGGGCAGGGGAACCCCGTGCTGATCCGGTCGGAGAGGGACTACCCGCTGGAGATCCAGGCGGATGCGGAGAAGCTGGGCGGCTACTACCTCGCCTTCGAGTTGGCCATGCGTTACCTCCTGGATCCCAAGGGCGGGGGGAAGACACCCCAGGACGTGAAGCGTCTGTACCTGGCCATCCGGGAGGGGGTACCCTTTGCGCCGGCCTTCGAGGCGGTCATGGGGCTGAGTGTGCAGAGCTTCGCGGCCGGCTTCTGGACCCTCATGGAGGCCTACCTGGGGGGCTAACCGACCTCCCTCGGAGTCGCTCGACCTCCCTCCCGGACTTCCCCTTACCAGCACGCCACATGCCATTCCCCTGTGGACCAGCGTCAGGGGCGGCGGGCGCCTGGGCGGGCCTGGCTACCGGCTATTGCCCCATCACCATCGCAGAGATGCGCCGCCGCTTGCCCCCCAAAAAACCCGCTGTGACGAGACGGAGCCCAGTGATGGTCTACCCAGCTGCCGTGTTACTACTCTCCCCCCAGCAGTGAGCGTCCGGATCGGCGTGCGCGCATCCGCCTGCCTTGCCATCGTCTTCCTCGCAGCCGCGGCGCCCCCCCGGGTTGCCTCGGCGCAGGCTCCGGCCGGCGTGCGGGGCAGGGTGGTGGACAGTCGCAGCGCCGGACCCGTGCGGGGCATGCTGGTGGAAGTCGTGGGATCACGGAGCGCCACGGTGACCGATGGGGAGGGACGCTATTCGCTCACCAATCTCCCGGCGGGGCCCCTCACCCTTCGGTTCCAGTGGCTCGGTTATCGTGACCGCGACGTGGCCTTGGAACTGGGCGAGGGAGAGGCGCGGGTCCTGGACATCGCCCTGGAGGCCGAGCCCATCCCGCTGGGCGAGGTCCGGGTCACCACGGCGTCCCGCCAACCGGAACGGGTGGTGGAATCCCCGGCGGCCGTCACCACGGTGAGCCTGCTCCTCTTTCTGGTGCCGATCCGCTTCGTCAAGGCCGAGCTGAACCTCCTCTTCTCCGCCTACGCCGCCTTCCTGGCTCTGGCGGTGGCCTGGCGGGTGGGTGGGCAGAGCGCGGGTCGGCACCTGGGCCTTCTGTTGGCCTACATCGCGGCGTGCATGGCCCTTTCCGTGGTCCCCTCCGGCACCTTGGAGCTCTGGAGGCAGATCGCCTTCGGCGTGTGTTGGATGGGGGCCATCGTCGAAGGGTTCAAGTTCTGGACCGCCTTCCCCCGACCCGTGCGGCCCTCGGACGTGCAGGGTCTGCTGGCCCGCGCCCGTCGCAAGGGGTGGCTCCCCCTGGCGGATCGTGTCACGGCCCGCACCACGGCGGTGTTGGTGGGCACGTTGTGGGGGAAGCCGCCATCGCGCTGGCCGTGGGACCCATCCGCGAGAAGCTGGAACGGTTCATCAAGGGGTTGGGGGCCGCCCTGGAGAAGGACCTGGACTCGTAGGTTGCCCTCCAAGGCGGGGGGGGCCGGGGCTCACGCCCGGCCCCCCGTTCCCGGGTGCTTCCTGTCTTCGAGGGACCGAGCTACTGCACGATCTCCAGGAGCTCCACCTCGAAGATGAGGGTGGCGTTGGGGCCGATGGGCCCGCCCGTCCCCTGGGGTCCGTACCCCAGGTCCGAGGGAATGAAGAAGCGGTACTGGCTCCCCACCGGCATGAGCTGGAGAGCCTCGGAGAAGCCGGGGATGACACCGCCCACGCCGAAGACGGCAGGCTCGCCCCTGTCGTAGGAGCTGTCGAAGGGAGTGCCGTCGATGAGGGTCCCCTTGTAATGGATGGACACCTGGTCCTCCGCGCTTGGCCTGGCACCGTCCCCTGCCCGAAGAACCTCGTACTGGAGGCCGCTCTCCGTGACCACCACACCCTCCTTGGTGGCGTTCTGGGCCAGGAAGGCCGCCCCGTCGGCCGCGTTCTTCTCCCCCGTCGCCGCCATCCGGGCCATCTCGGCCTCCTGGACCGTCGTGGTCAGGGCCTGCAGGGCCGCCTGCACCTCGGCCTCGGGCAGCACGGACTCCCGGCCCGCCATGGCGTCCTTCACCCCTGCCAGGAAGGCGTCCAGGTCGATGTGCCCTTCGGCGGGCTTGAGCTGAGCTCCCATGTCGAAGCCGATGCCGTAGCTGGCCTTCTGGCTTTCCGTGTCCAGGGAAGGGTTGCCTCCCTGGGATTGGCAGGCCCCCAGGGCCAGGAGGGAGAGGAGGAGTGCGGGGACGGTTCGGCGGGACATGAAAGGGCTCCGGTTCAGGTTCTCATGGGGCGGAGGGGAGAAATCGGTCGCCTCCCGCACCGTGGTTGGCAAAGCACGACAGGCCCGGAAGGTAACGGATGGACCCGAAAGGCCCAACGGGGGCGGCGCCGCCCCGGATGGGCGGATTCCGCGGCCCTTGCCCCCTTCCCCCGGCGCTCCGACCATTACCCTGAGAAGCTTGTCACACCCTCCGTGGGGCGGGAGCGCAGGCATGACCATCCAGGACCTCATCGTGCTCGCGGGCGACTATCCTCTGCACCTGGTGGCCCTCTTCCTGGGGATTCCGGTATCGGCCTGGGTCCTGGGTAGGCTCCATGAGCGGGGCGCCGGGGGGGAGGCCCCCTGGAGGTACGCATACTCCCTCCTGGTCTACAGCACCTGCTTGCCTGGGATCTTCGCGGCCGTGCTCGCGGCGTACGGCCTGTTCATCCTGCGGGAGAACCTCCTGGAGGTGAACCTTCTGGTCTACCTCCTCCCCATCGTCTCCATGGCGGGGACGCTGGCGCTCATGAGCCGCCGGGTGTCCTTCGACGACGTCCCGGGGTTCGATCGCCTCTCGGGGCTGATGGTGGTCATCGGCATCACCTTCGTGATGGTCCTGGCCATCGAGCGCACCCGCATCTGGATCTTTTTCGGGTCCTCCTTCGCCACCCTTCTCCTCCTGGTGGCGGGGATCTTCCTCCTCCTGCACTGGGGAGCCCGGAGAATGCTCCGGGCCCGAGGCGGTGATCCCTCGGCGGGAGGCGGCTGAGGTACCCGCTTCCACTCCCTGGGCCCGGGGATCTCCTCCTCAGGGCCCCGCTCGAACGTGCGCCGGCGGGGCGGCGTGAGCGCCGGGGGTTCGTCGCCGAGCCTCCCCGGCCGCGCTACCGCACCCTTCTCCCCGGCACGTTCTGGCCCCCCTGGTGGAGGACCAGTCCGGTGACGGCCCCGGTCTCGTCCCGCTGGAAGGTGATCTCGGCCTCCACCGCCCTCAGGAAGAACTCCGTCTCCGACTCCGGGAAGAGGGGAAGCTTCCCCTGGCCGGTGGCCTGGATGAAGAGGGCGCCCTCCTCCAGGGTGACCACGATGGAGAAGGTGGGAGCCAGCTGGTACTCCCCCACGTAGTCGTCCAGGACCTCCCCCGCCACGTCCACCTGGATGCGTTGGGGGGGCGCCGCCGGGGGAGGGGCCAGCGCCACGGCCGGGTTGACGAGGTGGAAGCCGATGTCGTCGGCGCCGTGGGCCGAATTGGTGAGGACCACCACCCCCACCTTCCTGTCGGGATCGAAGCCGATGAAGGTGCGAAAACCCGCCGTGCCGCCGTTGTGCCAGACGATGCGGGCCTCCCCTACCTGGCGGATCATCCAGTTGAGCCCTGCCGACATCCCCGGCCCCGCCTCCGCCCGCACCTCGTGGCTGACCCGCATGGCTCGCTCCAGCTCCGTGCCGGGGTCCGCCAGGTTCGCCTTCAGGAACTTGAGCATGTCCCGCATGTTGGAGCGCAGGGCGCCGGCCCCGGCCAGGGTGGGAAGGTCCCAGAGGGGGACGACCGAGCCTCCCTGGTCGTGGCCGCTGACCATCCACGCCCGCATTTCGGGGGTCAGATGGATCCCCGACATCTCCATGCCCAGGGGGACCAGGATCCGCGCCCGCACCAGCTCTTCATAGCTCGTGCCGGCAACCCCCGACAGCACCTGTCCCAGGAGTCCCACGGCCAGGTTCGAGTACTCGAACTCCGAACCGATGTCCCGGGGGAGCTCGTACCCGGAGAGGAACCGGTAGAGCTGGTCCACCGTGTAGTCGGCGTAGGGGTTGCTGGCATCGGCGGGGGCCATGTTGGTGGGGAGTCGGGGCAGGCCGGACCGGTGCGTGGCCAGGTCCAGGAGGGTGATGGCCCGCCCTCCCCGGGAGGGGACCCCGACCCCCTCCGGCAGATGGGAGGCCACCGGGTCCGCGAGGGCCACCTCTCCTCTTCCGACCATATCGGCCAGGAGGATTCCGGTGAAGACCTTGGTGATGGACCCGATCTCGAAGACCGAGCTCTCGCCGAAGGGACGGGCGCCCGGGCCAGGCTCCCCGGCGAACACGATCCGGGTGGAGCCATCGGCCTCCAGGACGCCCAGGACGATCCCGGTGGCGCGCCCCTCGTCCACCCGGCCCTGGATGAGAGAAGTGAGCTCCGCGTCGGAGGGAAAGTGCTGAGCCGCCGCCGGCGCCGGCAGGAGGAGGGCGAGGGCCAGGGACAGCGAGGTCCGATGGATGTTGGTGGTCATGTCTTCCTCTGAAGAGGCCGCCCCACTGGCGAAGGCCAAGGTATCCGGGGAGGAGGCCCCACCCCTGGCAGATCCCTTGGCCGCTTTGGGACTCCGGTCATGGAACCCCCCCCGCTTCTCGCCGGTTCCCCCTCGGCGGGGGCCTGGCGGCGCCGGTACGGGCCGGTGAAACCCTCGCCCGCACCCCGTCGGCAGCATTACTATGCGGGGAGGTGATGCCAGGCGGTCCCGCGCTCCGAGGCTCCCAGCATGATACCCGCGCCGACCCTCCTTCTCGCGCCCCTCCTGACCCTCCTGGCGGGCGTGATGGCCTTTGCCGCCGTCCACCACCTCCTCATCGGGGTCCGGCGCCCCTCCGAGCGCGCCCACATCACGTTCGCGGTCATGTGCGCCGTGGCCACGGCATGGACGCTGCTCGGAATCCCCCGCTACTCGACCTCCGACCCGGACACCCTCCTCACCATGCTCCGGTGGTTGCAGTCCCTGGGGATGACCATCGGAATCCTCCTGGCGTGGTTCGTGGCCCAGCACCTCGGGGTGCAGGCGCGGCCCTTTCTGTGGACCCTCACCGCCGTGCAGGGATTCCTGTTGTTGCTGAACCTCTTCCTCCCCTTCGGCCTGATATACGGGGCCGCGCCTCAACCCTCCTTTCTGGACCTGCCCTGGGGGGAGCGGCTCACGTATCCGGTGGCGCCGGTGGGAGCGGGGTTCTGGCCCGCGCAGCTCGTGGGCGCGGCCGACTTCGGCTTCGGCTTCTGGGCGGCATGGAAGGCCTGGCGCCGTGGGGATGGACGGCAGGCGGTTCCCGTGGCCATCGCCCTCGTGCTCCTGGCGGCGGGGGTGTTCGGCGTGTACGGTCTGGTCCTCGGGCCCGTCCCTTCCCGGCAGATTGCCTACCTGGGGCTCATCCTGGTCATGAGCCTGGCGGTGTCGAACCGGGTGCTGGAGGCTGGAGTGGTGAAGGACGCCCTGGCCGAGAGCGAGCAGCGGCTCCGTACCCTGGTGGAGACGGCGCCGGAGGCGGTGCTCCTCCTGGATGCCGCCACTGGAGCGGGGCTGGAGGCCAACGGCCCGGCCCTGGCGCTCTTCGGTGCCCAACGACACGAATTGGCGGGCACGCATCCGGCGACTCTGGCGCCTGCGGAGCAGGACGGTGGAGAGCCGTCGGCCCTGGCGTTCGAGTGGCGAATGCGGGAGGCCCTGCGTGGAGGCCGGCCGGTTTTCCGGTGGGTGGTGCGCAGCCGGGCCGGCCGAGAGGTGCCTTGCGAGGCCCGCCTGGTCCGCCTCCCGGGGACCAACCCGGCGCTGGTGCGTTGGAGCCTGGTGGACCTCCACCGGGTGGAAGAGGCCGAAGCCCGCCGGATCGAGCTGGAGGCGCAATTGCGCCAGTCCCAGCGTCTGGAGGCTCTGGGCCGCCTCACGGGGGGCGTGGCCCACGACTTCAACAACTATCTGACCGTGGTGGAGGGGAACCTGGGGCTGCTCCTGGAGGATGGCGTCCTGGAAGGTGAGGCCCTCAAGCTCGTGCAGGAGGCGCTGGAGGCCGCGGATCGGAGCAGCGACCTCACCCATCGTCTTCTGGCCTTCTCCCGCAAGCAGGTGCTGGCGCCGCGGGTCATCGAGCTGCGTCCCGCGGTGGATGGCCTGGTTCCCATGATGGTGCGGACGCTGGGGGAGGACGTCCAGGTGAGTGCCGCCATCCCCGAGGGGCTCTGGTCCTTCGAGGCCGACCCGAGCCAGCTCGAGAGCGCGGTGGTCAACCTTGCCATCAACGCCAGGGACGCCATGCCGGAAGGGGGGCGCCTCACCATCCATGCGGAGAACATCGAGGAGGTGACGGACGATGACCTCGCCGGGTCCGCGGGGCGGCCTGCCGGACCCTGCGTGGCCCTCTCGGTGACCGATTCCGGGCAGGGCATGGACCCGGAGACCCTCCGCCATGCCGTGGACCCGTTCTTCACCACCAAGGAGGTCGGGAAGGGGACCGGGTTGGGCCTGAGCATGGTGTACGGCTTCGTGACCCAGTCGGGGGGAGCCCTGCGGATCCGGAGCACGGAGGGGAAGGGGACCACCGTGACCATGTTCTTCCCCCGGGCGGGGCGCTGAACGCGCCGCTGCCCGGTGGGCGAGGGGCTTCCCCACACTGCTCCCCGGCCGCGGCGGGATCGCCTTCGGAGCCGGCCAGCCTCACGACTCCACGCTTTCCTCGAAGGCCCGGACCGTCTCCGCCACCGGCCGCCGGGCCAGCGTCTCGTTCACCACCAGGGCGAAACCCCTGAAGTTGGGGTTGGGCTCCGGGAGCTGGATGCCCCTGGTCTGGAGCGCCCCCCTGAGGCGCGCCGGATCCCCCCCGTCCACGAGAAGCTGGAAGATGTTGGATCCGTGCGGGATCTCCTCCACCCGGAGGCCGGGGATGGAGTTCAGCGCCGGTTTGAGCTCCTCTCCGGCGGCCACCCCGGAAGCGAAACGCTCCTCGAACCCGTCCAGGAAGTGGAGGGCCATGACCGCCAGGGGCCAGGCCTCCGGCAGGGCCCCTCCGAACATGCGCCGCGGATGGTAGAGGTCGTCGAGGAGGGCCCTGGGGCCCGCCAGGATCGCACCCGAAGGGGCGGCGAAGTACTTCCACATGGACACATAGACCGTGTCGAAGAGGGAGGCGTAGTCCGCCGGGGAGACCCCGGTGTACCCCGAGGCCATGAAGAGCCGGGCCCCGTCCAGATGGGTGGCGATCCCCTGGGATCCGGCGTAGGCCGAGATCCGCCTCATCTCGTCGTAGTCGAAGAGCTTGCCCAGGCGCCTTCGAATGGGAGACTCGATGGAGATGACCCCGACCCCGGTCCGGACCCTTCCCCCCGCCGCGCTCCGGAGAGCGCCCTGGACCTCCTCCAGGGTGAACGTCCCCCCGGCCGATGCCAGGGGGATCAGGTTCAGGTGGCTCAGGACCTGGGCGCAGTCCCCGGAGTCGTTGTAAAGGTGGCTCTCCGCCTGGACGAGGACACGGCTCCCGTCACCGGCCTGGACCCGCACGGCCAGGTGATTGGCCAGGGTCCCGGTGGCCAGGAAGACCGCCCGCTCCTTGCCCAGGATCCCGGCCATGCGGGCCTCCAGCTCCTCCACCGCCCCCCCGTTGGAGTAGTAGTCCGCCCCGACCTCCCGGCTGGCGAGGATCCGGGAGAGGAAGTGGCCGTACTCCGGAGGGGTGAGGGAGGGGCCGTCTCCCCACAACTTCACGATCCGCTGGAGCTCCTCCACGCTCTGGCCGGCGGTGGAGGGTCCCGGCGTGGGCCTGCCCGCGGTGATTCCGTATCCCCGGGAGTCGCTCCCCAGGGTGAGGGCCAGGGGAACGACGGCGCCGGAGTGCACGAAGGTCCGTCGGGAGATGGAGGGCGATTCCATGGTCCGATCCAGGGGGACGGGAGAGGGGGAGACCCGGCCTGCGCCCCTACAGTAGTCACCTCCCCGACGGGAACGCGAACCCCCGCCCGATCATGGGGGCGACGCGCACCGGCGGCGATCCCTTTCCAACCTTCCGTCTTCCAGCCTCGTCTCACTGTGCAGCGCATAGCTGTGTCACGCAGTGAAACGGAGAGCCAGATGAGCCACGCCGACGACCTCCGCAGCCACCTCCCCCTGCGTCCCATCGAGTTCGAGATCCTGCTCGTCCTGATGGGGGGGGAGAGGCACGGATGGGCCATCATCAGGGAGGCGGGGGAGCGCTGGCCCGCGCGTGCGCCCCTGGAGACGGGGACGCTCTACCGGGCGCTGCGGCGCCTGACCGGCTCCGGCCTGGTACGTCCCACCGAGCGGCGGCCGGCCCCCGAGGCCGATGACGAGCGGCGGCGGTACTTCGCCATCACGCCGCTGGGCCGGGCGGTGGCGGGGGCGGAGGCGCTCCGGCTGGAGGCTCAGGTGGCGGTGGCCCGCGCCCGCGATCTCCTTCCGGGCACCGAGGGAGGTGGACGATGAGGGCGCTCCTGCGCCTCGTGCTCCGTCTCTTCCCCGCGGACGGGGACGGCCTGCGCCGCTCCGAGATGGAGGAGACCTTCCGGGACGGCCTGCGCACCGCGTCCCATCCCACGCGCTTCGCCCTTCGGGAGATCTGGAGCCTGGCGCGGAACGGGATGGGCGCGCGTGTGGAAGGTCGGCGGGGGCGGGGTAGGTGCGGCGCCGGGGGGATCGGTGGTCTCCAGGGTGCGGGCCCCGGGAGACCGGCCGGGAGTGGCGGGCGAGGCGGCGGCCCCCTGGGCCCGCTCCGCGACGATCTGCGTCTGGCCCGCCGGGGGCTCCTCAGGAATCCGGGCTTCTCGGCCGCCGCCGTCCTGACGCTGGCGGTGGGGATCGGTGCCACCGTGGCCATGTTCGGGATCCTGGAGACGGCTCTCCTGCGCGATCTCCCCTATCCGGAACCCGAGGAGCTGGTGCTGGGGCGGGCCACCTTCAGCGGGCGCATGAACCAGACCTGCTCCTTCCCCGACTACCTCTCCCACAAGGAGGGGACCGAGGCCTTCGCGGCCATGGCGGCGGTCCTTTCCCCGCAGCGCTCCACCCTGACGGGGGGCGAAGTACCGGAACGGGTGACGGTCCACTGGGTCACCGCGGACTTGTTCGACGCGCTGGGCGTGGCGCCCGCGCTGGGGCGGGCCTTCCTCCCCGAAGAGGGGGAGCCCGGCGGGGCGGATGTGGTCGTGATCAGCCACGGCCTGTGGCAGCGCCGGTTCGGGAGCGACCCGGGGGCGGTGGGGAGGACGCTGGCGGTGGACGGAACCGGGACCACGGTCATCGGCGTGATGCCGGCGGACTTCCGCTTCGCGTACGACTCCGATCTCTGGGCGCCGGTGCGCCTGGGGATGTTCGACACCGAGGCGAGGCGCTCCCACTCCTGGCAGGTGGTGGGGCGCCTGCGCGAGGGCGTCACGCTGGCCGAGGCCCAGGCCCAGGTGGACGTGGTCAGCGCCCAACTTGCGGAGGCCTACCCGGACTCCCATGTGGGGAAGGGGATGGGGTTCGTTCCCCTGGGTGAGGGGCTGGCCGAGAACTACCGTCCCGGGATCCTCCTCCTCATGGGGGCCACCACCCTCCTCCTCCTCATCGCCTGCGGGAACGTGGCGGGGCTCCTGGCGGCCCGGGCCACCGCCCGCCGCGTCGAGCTCTCGGTGCGCTCGGCGCTGGGGGCGAGCCGCGCCGTGCTGGTGCGCCAACTCCTGGTGGAGAGCGTCCTGCTGGCCCTGGTGGCCGGAGCGGGGGGCTCCTTCCTGGCCTACTGGATCCAGCGTGCCACGCTGGCGGCGCTCCCCCTTGAGCTCCTGGGCGTCCAGGACGTGGGGCTGAACGGCGCCATGCTCTCCTTCGCCCTGGCCGTGGCGCTGGGCACGGCCCTCCTCTTCGGCACCGGGCCGGCGTTGGCCGCCTCCCGGGCGGCGCCGGCCGAGGAGCTCAAGGGGAGCCGGACCACCACCGGTGGGGGGCGGGGTGGCCGGACGCGAGGCGCCCTGGTGGTGGCGCAGGTGGCGCTTTCCGTGGTCCTGCTCACCGGCTCGGGTCTTCTCCTGCGCAGCTTCGTGCGGCTGCGGGCGGTCGACGTGGGGTTCCCCACCGAAGGCATTCTCACCGCCACCCTCTCCATCAGCGCGACGAAGTACCAGGACCCTGCGCTGCGCACCCGCTTCTTCCAGGAGGTCATGGAGGAGGTGGAGGCCATGCCCGGCGTGCGCTCGGCGGCCTTCACCAACAAGATCCCTCTCCTGCATCGCTGGACGAACTGGTTCATCTGGGACGCCGACCGGCCGCCCCAGGCTCAGGAGAGCCGCCTCTCCACCTTCTCGCGGATCGTCATGCCCGGGTACTTCGAGACGCTGGGCGTGCCCTTCCTGGCGGGGCGGGATCACGCCCCCGACGACGCCGCGCGGGCCCACCCCGGCCTGGTCGTCAACGAGGCCGGGGCCGAGGCGCTCTTCCCCGGCCAGGATCCCATCGGCCGCAGGATCGGCGTCTTCAACGGGGCGAGCGAGGACGAGTACGAGCTCCTGGGGGTGGTGGGCGACTTCCGCATCACCTCGGTGGACCGCGAGCCCCAGCCCCAGATGTACTTCAGCCACCCCACCTATCCCAGCACGACCATGCACCTGATGGTGCGGGGGGAGGGGGAGGCTGCCCCGCTGGTGGCCGCCATCCGGGCGGCCGTGCTGGCGCGCGATCCCGACGTGCCGCTGGAGAGCGTCTCCACCATGGACGCGATCGTCTCGGGCACCCTGGCCGGCTCGCGCACGCTCACCGTGGCCACCGCCTTCTTCGCCGGCACGGCCCTCCTCCTCTCCCTCACGGGGCTTTACGCCGTGCTGGCCTTCTACGTGGGGCGGCGCACCCGCGAGATCGGGATCCGGGTGGCGTTCGGGGCCACGGGAGGGCAGCTGTCGGGGATGGTGCTGAGGCGGGGACTCCTCCTGGTGGGCGCAGGGCTGGCGCTGGGGCTGGCGGGATCGGGGGCGGCCACGCGGCTCCTCCAGGCCCAGCTCTACCAGGTGGACGCGCTCGATCCCCTGACCTTCACCTCGGTGGCGCTCGGGTTCCTGGGGGTGGGGGTTCTGGCGGCTCTGGTTCCGGCCCGGCGCGCCACCCGGGTGGACCCGGTGCGGGCCATGCAGGCGGATTGAGACGCCGAAGGGCGGCCGGATGTGCCCGGCCGCCCCCCGCCACAAGATCGGGAAGGAGACGCCTCAGCCCCCGCCCCGCCCCAGGAGGATCGCCTCGAAGAACGCCGGCACCCGTTCGTCCTGGGACTGGGCGAGCCAGAAGAGGGCGGAGCGCCGCGTCTTGGCCTGGGGGGCCGT
Source organism: Gemmatimonadales bacterium (assembly GCA_041309685.1). Lineage (GTDB taxonomy): Bacteria > Gemmatimonadota > Gemmatimonadetes > Longimicrobiales > Gaopeijiaceae > JBFYZD01. The sequence continues at coordinate 21,617 of JBFYZD010000322.1, forward strand.
GCGCCCCAGCTCCATGAGGAGAGGAACCGCCCGCTCCTCCGGTTGCTGCGAGAGGGCGAAGACGGCCGCGTCCCGCACCTCCTGCTCCTCATCCTCGGCAACGGCCACGTCGGCCAGCCCCCGGGTGGCGGCCTCGGCCGCCTCCTGCCCCACCCAGAAGAGGGCGCCGGTGCGCACCCCCTGCCGCAGGGAACGGTCCCGTGCCAGCGCCAGGAGGTCCCGCCACACCTCGTCCACATCGGCCATGTAGGCGGGGAGCACGAAGTCCTCGCTCCCCCGTCCCCCGCCGCTCCCCCGCGCCAGGGAGAGGAAGTAGCGGGCCGCCTCGTCGGCGGGCACCGTGCCCAACTCCACCGCCCCCTCGGTGCGGTCCCGGACGCTCTTGAGGATCTCCACCTCCCGCACCTCACCGCTCCGCACCAGGAGCTCCACCTCCGCCGACCCGGTGCGGCAGTCGTACGCCACGTCCCTCCCCCACCCCCGGGACTCCCACCAGATGTGCCGGTCCCCCATACGGATCCCCTGGGCGCAGATCTCCACCCCTTCCCGGGTGGCGTAGGTCATGCGCACCGTTCCGTCCCCGGCGGCGGCGACGCGCCGGGCCAGCACCTGGCCGAGGGCGGGGGCCGGCGCCGCCACCATCGCGGCCGCCACCGCT
>JBFYZD010000323.1:0-6568 GCA_041309685.1 Gemmatimonadales bacterium
CCGAGAGGCAGATTCCTCCTCGGATCACCGCTCCAAGGGGGCCATCTTTTTCCTGTCCCTCGCGGTCGGGTTTTTTTTTGGGAGCGCACCTCCGGTGCGGCTAGTAGTGGCCCCACTGCGCTCTTCTCCCGGTTCACCCTCAGACGGAGTCGCTTCGTGGGGAAGCTGGACGTAGGAACAGACCCAGTCCGGGAAGAGGACCCGCCCCGCTCCTGGAACAATCACGCCCCCGATCCCACCATGGACCCCCACAGGGTTCCGGGAGTACTCCGGTGCATGATGACGATCCGAATCCGCATCCTGCCCATGTTCCTGGTTTCGTCCCTCCTGGCGGCGCCCCTTCTCCTTTCCCATCCCAGCCCCGGCACCGCCCAGGCCATTCCAAGGCTGGCCGTGGAGCTCGAGGCTGGACCCGTCTGGCAGAGCCGCAACGAGATCCAGATCCCCAACGATCCCTCCGGTACCCGTTTCTCCCTGGAAGAAGTGGCGGGAAGCGGCCCCTGGCCGTCGGGGCGGGTCTACGTGACCTGGAACCTGAACCGCAGGCACAGCCTCCGGGCCCTTCTTGCACCCTTCTCCATAACCGAGACCGGAGCGATTCCGGGTGAGGTCCGTTTCGCCGGCGGAACGTTCCGGCCGGATCGGCCCGTGGAGGCCACCTACCAGTTCAACTCCTGGCGCCTGGGATACCGATATCGCTTCCTGGACCGGGAGGACCTGAGCCTTTGGGTGGGGTTCACCGCCAAGCTCCGGGATGCGAAGGTGGAGCTTCGGCAGGAGGAGACCTCGGCCCGGGACACGGATCTGGGCTTCGTCCCTCTCCTCTTCCTGGCCGCCGACAAGCGCCTGGCCCCCCGCTGGCGCCTCCTCCTCGACTTCGACGGGCTGGCCGGAGGGCCGGGGCGTGCCTTCGACGTGGCCCTGAAGCTGGGCTACGACATCGGGGATCGCTGGGGAATCACCGCAGGCTACCGGACCCTGGAGGGCGGCGCCGACGTGGAGTCCGTGTACAGCTTCGCCTGGCTCCACTACGGAGTGGTCTCCGCGGTCTTTCGCTGGTAGGGGTCAGCCCCCGCCCCTCCACGAGACCGTCCTGGGTCCCAGCAGCGTCAGCTCTCAGGACGATGGGGGGACCGGCCCCAACGTCGACTGGTTCCCCTGAGGTGCGCATCCCGATGGAGGGTTCCGCTCGGAGAGAGCCCTCCTCTTGTTCTCCTCTTACCCCGCCGCCCGCTTCCCTTCCAGCGCCTGCGTGATGCGGTAATGCAGGTCCTCCAGGTGGGCCCGCTTCACCCCCGACGCCCCGCCCATGGCCGCATCGATCTGGGCGCCCAGCGCTTTGAGCTCGGCCCGCACGACCGGGTGGATGTCCGACAGCTCCACGTCAAGAGTCGGCCGCGCGGAGGCAGCCCGGGGAGCTGCGGTGGCCGCCGTGCCGGACGGGGGCGGCGGGTTCATCTTCCGGTCGAGCGCCTCCACGCACGCCCGCTGCAGCACCCGCCGGTAGGTGTCGGTCTCACGCCCTGAGGCCAGCTCGCTGAAGATCCCGGAGCGCAGATCGCTCAGGCGCTCCGCAGGCGTGTAGGCCGCCCCCGCCCGGGCTCCGTGGGCGAACTCGCTCAGGCGCAGCAACCGGTCGTCCCGAAGGACCGCGTTCAGGACGGAAGTCTGGGCGGACGAGATGCGGGCCACGCTCCCAGTGGGCTCGATCCGGCGCAGGACATCCTCCACCAGGAAGAAGGTGGGCGTAGGGAAGGCGTTCTCGCTCAGGAACGCCACGGCCGCCCGTTGGCGCTCGCGGTTGATGGGCACGAAGCGCACCCCCTCCTGGTTCCCATGGCACTCCCGGGAGTCGGTGCCTCCCACCACGTTGGCCACGTGGCCCAACTCCGTGCGCCACTGGCCGATGAGTCGGCCGTAGAGCATGTCCAGGTCGTCCCACCCCTCCATGGGCTTTCGGGTGGTGGGGATGAGGTAGTCCACCTCCCGCTTGATGTTGGCGATCCCCCACCCCGTGGCCTTCACCGGATCGGCGTCCCCCACGGCTTCTGACTGCTCCATGGGATCGGCCCCCGCGCTGCCGGAGGTGTTGTAGCGAAGCCAGGGCTTGGTGTCCTGCTCCCGGGCCCAGGCGTCCAGGGTGGCCTTCTCTTCCTCCGCCGTGGAGGCCGAAGGGATGGGCTTGTACCCCCACATGGTGGCGTAGATGTTGGGGTCCTCCGCGGGATTTGTGGGTGAAAAGGGGAGGTAGAACAGCGAGCGGATAGGGGAGGAGGGGGATGCATCCTGCGGGGATTGTGGTACGATGGAGGTTCGTGCGAAGAACCCATCGACACCGACGGCCGGCGTGAGGTGCTCTGACAACGCTGACTCCTCCCCCTGGGGGCTTGCCAGCAATGTGGTCCATACGTAAGGTTCGTATAGGCCCGAATGTAAAGTCATCTTCCTTCTTTCCGTAAAGTCCCGTGCGCTACATCCCGCGGATCCTCGACGAGGAGCTGGACGAGTTGATGGCCGGCCTGGCTGCCGTGGCCATCGAAGGCCCCAAGGCTGTGGGCAAGACGGCCACCGCCCTAAGACGGGCGCGCACGGTCTACCGTCTGGATGACCCGGCGCAGCGGGAGCTGACGGGGGCTGACCCACCGCGGCTGGCAACGGGCGCGACGCCGATCCTCATCGACGAGTGGCAGCGGGTGCCGGAGTCGTGGGACATTGTGCGCCGAGCTGTGGACGAGGATCCCAGCCCCAGCCGCTTTCTGCTCACCGGGTCGCTCACCCCCGCGGATCCTCCGACAGATTCCGCGGGGGCAGGGAGGATCGAGCGTCTCCGGATGCGTCCTCTCAGCCTCGCCGAGCGGGGCACCGGACCGCCGACCGTTAGCCTCCGCCAACTCTTGGCGGGAGGCGAATCCCCCGCCGAGGGCGTCACGGAGTGGACGCTGCGAGACTACACCGACGAGATCCTGCGTTCCGGGTTTCCGGCCGTTCGGCAGCTCGGGGGTAGGGCGCTCGCCATGCAGATCGAGGGCTATCTAGCCCGAATCGTCGACCGGGACTTCGAGGAGGCAGGGCAGCGTGTGCGGAGGCCTGACGCCTTGCGCCGGTGGCTCGCAGCCTATGCCGCCGCCACGGCTACAACCGCTACGCTCGAAACGATTCGCGGCGCAGCCACCTCGGGAGAGGGTACCCGGCCCAGTCGGCCGACCATCCTGGCGTATCGGGACCTCCTTCAGCGTATCTGGATCCTGGACCCCGTGCCCGGCTGGGTCCCCACGCGCAACCCCATTGCTCGGCTGTCGCACCCCGACAAGCATCATCTGGCCGATCCAGCCCTGGCCGCTGGACTGCTGGGTCTGGATGCGGATGCCCTGTTGAAGGGAGACGACGGCGGCGTGACCATGGCCAGGGACGGGACGCTGCTCGGCCATCTCTTCGAGTCGCTCGTGACACAGAGCGTGCGTGTCTACGCCCAGCGGGCCGACGCGGAGGTTCGCCACTTCCTTACCCAGGGGGGCCGCCGAGAGGTCGACCTGATCGTGGAGCGCCGCGACCACCGGGTCCTGGCCATTGAGGTGAAGCTGACCCGGAGCGTGGGCGACGAGGACGTGGCCCACCTCCTGTGGTTGAGGGAAAGGCTCGGTGCGGATCTTCTGGACGCCATGGTGGTGACAACGGGCCCCCACGCCTACCGCCGCCCCGACGGGATCGCCGTGGTGCCGGCGGCACTCCTGGGGCCTTGAGGGAGCGAGGCCCTCTCTCGAGCGCGCCCCTGGACACACGCGTCATGGGATCCCCGGCATCGCCCGTGAGCTTGCCGCCTCAGTGGGGAGGACCACTCCGAGGGACGTGGACGCCGATAGCCTGGCTGTGCTTCGAATCGCCCTCCAGGAGGTCGTCAAAGGAATGAAGGGCGGGCCCAACAGCGGATCGCTGGTACTTCAGGTCGCTGATGCGATGGTGGCACCATCTCAAACGGAGTTCCGCGCACGCGTTGCACAGCTACCAGTGACGGTCGCAGTATCCGGCTGGTTGGTGAGGGCCACCGCCACCAAATCCCCCGGGACTACTACGTCTATGATGCCCGGAAACTCTCTGTCCTTCAGACCATCGGAGTCGAGCGATCCGGTGAGGACCAAGGGGGTTCGGGTGTGCCTCAGAACGGGAGCGCTGCTCCAGACCGCCTCCCGGGCGGAAGCGCCGGATCGGGTGATTCAAAGTCATGGACCAGGCTTGCGGATCCGGAAGATGAAGATTGGTGCGAGACCGAGTTTGACGGCCAGCTCTATTTCGATCTCTGCGCAACGCAGGAAGATTTCGATGAGGCGTTCGCAATGATGGCCGCACTGGAATACGAGGTGGAGGGCTATGTTGTGAAAGTCAAGATCTGATCTGACGGTCGCTTCAGTCCAAGTACCCCTTCCCTCCCCCCCAACACCACCCCGAAACCGAAGGCCCCTGCCCATCCCGGTTTCCCACCTCCCTCGCCCCCACCCTCTCGTTGGGCCGCCCTCCTCGCCCGGATCTATGAAGTCCTCCCGCTGATCTGTCCCACCTGTCACACGCCTCTTTCGTTCATCGCGGTACTCACCGATCCCGAGCCTATCGCCCAGATCCTCACCCACACCGGCGAGCCCAGCTCTCCTCCCAGGCTCCACCCCGCACGGGGGCCGCCCCAGGCCGAGCTCACCTTCGCGCTCGGTGTCCCCAACGCCGACGAGGTCGCCCAGGACTTCCCCCCGGACGACCTCGATCAAACACCCCAGTTCGATCCCACCGAGCCCGACCCCGTTCCGAACGACGACTTCGACCACAGCCTCGGCGACTGACCTCCCCTCGTCCCCGCTCCCGCCCCGGGCGCGCTCGCCCGGACCCACCAGCCCCCCGCTTCAGCCCCTCCTCCCCCCCGGCCAACCGCCTCCTTGCTCAATCCCACCACCGACGGTCAGATTCCATCTGGACCTATTTGGCGGAAGAGGCCTTGAAATCCCTATCCTCTGCAGAGACCTCTCCCGACCTCTCCCGCCATGTCCGCGCCCCACCCCTCTCCACATGATTCCGTGGGAGGGAAGGCTCCCTCCATCGCCTTGCGATATGTATGTAGTGGACATACTTATATGCACATGAGAACCACAATGAATCTGGATGACACCCTTGTCGAAGAGGCCCAGCGCCTTACGGGGCTCAAAGAGAAGACGGCCGTTGTCCACGAAGGACTGAGGGCTCTCATCGCCCGGGAGAAATCCCGGCGCCTCGCCCGCCTGGGCGGGTCGGAGCCCCAGCTGGAGCCCGTGCCTCGCCGTCGCTCCGGCCGCCTGCCCTGATGCTGGTCGACACGTCCGTCTGGGTGGACCACCTTCGCCGGGGCAACGCCGACCTGGCGTCCGCCCTGGAGGCGGGGGAGGTCTGGTGCCATGCCTTCGTCCAGGGGGAACTGGCCTGCGGGCACCTGATCAACCGCCGGCACATCCTCTCGCTCCTTGCGGCTCTTCCCCAGGCCCCGGAAGCGACGCACGCTGAGGCTCTGGCATTCCTGGAGGCCCGGGGCCTCATGGCCAAGGGCTTGGGATGGGTGGACGTCCATCTCCTGGCCTCCGCCCTGTTGGCCGGTCTCCCCCTGTGGACCTTGGACCGGCCCCTGGCCCGGGCGGCCGCCCAACTCGGCATGGGTCCCTCGACCCTGCCCTGACTCAGGCAGGGGCGCAACTCCCAACTCCTGGGCGATCTGGGAAGGGGGAGCCGGGTTGTCCCGATACGTCTGGACCGTGGTCCATCCGGTGGGGACGATGACGGCAACCGTCCCGAGGCGGGTCAGGATCGGCAGGCGCTGGGGCATCCGCGCGTGTCGCCTCTATCTCCTCCCCGACCCCGATCCCGCAGGCCGCACCGCGCTCCGCCTCTCCGCCCTGGAGTTGCCTCCCCTTACTGCCCTCCCCCTTCCACCCCTACGGCGAGCTCCTCTGCGCTCCGGTTGCTGGATCGCCTGGCCAAGATCCTCCCCCCTCCCCGCCTCCACCGTCACCGCTACCACGGCGTCTTTGCCCCCAACGCTCCCCTCAGGCCCCTGGTCACCGAACGGGCCCACCAGGACAATGCCCTCGCCGCCCAGAACCTCCCAGACCAAGTACTCCTTCCCTCTCCCCGACCCTCCCGCTGGGCTGCGCTTCTGGCCCGGATCTATGAGGTCCTCCCGCTGATCTGTCCCACCTGTCACTCGCCTCTTTCGTTCATCGCGGTGCTCACCGACCCCGAGCCCATCGCCCAGATCCTCACCCATATCGGCGAGCCCACCTCCCCCCCAAGGCTCCACCCCGCCCGGGGACCGCCTCAGGCCGAGCTCTCCTTCGAGCTCGGTGCCCCCCACGCCGACGAGGTCGCCCACCAGCTCCCCCCGGACGACCTCGATCAGACTCCGGACCACGACCCCTCCGAGCCCGACCCCATCCCGGACGACGACTTCGATCAGACCTGAGGCGCCTAACCTCCCCTCGCCCCCGCTCCCGCCCCGGCCGCGCCCGCCCGGACCCACCCGCCCGCGCGCTTGAGCCCCTCCCCCCCCGGTCAACCGCTT
>JBFYZD010000324.1:0-3518 GCA_041309685.1 Gemmatimonadales bacterium
CGCGGTGGCGGCCCCACCGATGTTGGCCATGCTCCCGGTGGCAATGAAGAAGAGGGGCGCCCTGACCAGGCGCGCGGCCAGGAGGAGGATCACCACGTGCACGGAGATCCACACCGCGCCCGCCACCAGGTAGAGGGGCGCGCGGATCACCTCGTTGAGATCGGCCTGCGCCCCGATCCCGGCCAGGAGCAGGTAGAGCGCGGTGTAGCCGATCTGCGAGGCCCCCACCTTCTCCATCTCCCTGAGCGGAGTGAAGGAGAGGAGGAGGCCGCCCGTGACCACGATCAGGACGGCCCAGGTGGTGCTGGTGATGACCGTGGGGTCCCCCAGGTCCGGCAGCCGGCCTCCCAGGCTCACGGCGAGGACGGAGACCCCCACCCCCATCCCGATGAGGACCGACGCGTCGCGGACGGTGATGGGGTGCCGGTCCTGGTCCATCTCCGCCAGGCGGCGGTTGGTCTCCTCGATCGCCCCGGTGCGGGCGCCGGTCCAGGCGTCGAACTTCTTCTGCCAGACGCTGAAGAAGAGGAGGACGCCCATCCAACCGTACCCCACCACGGTGTCCACAACGATGATGGGGCCGAGCGCGGAGTCCGGGGTCCCCACGCTCTCCTTGATGGCCACCATGTTGGCGGTGCCGCCGATCCAGCTTCCCGAGAGGGCCGCGAACCCCTTCCAGGTGTCCGGGGGGAGCCAGTGACCGAAGAGGAGGAGGGCCACGGGGCCCCCGACGATGATCCCCACGGTTCCGGCGCACATCATGAAGAGGGCGGTCGGCCCCAGCTTCAGCACGCTCTTCAGGTCGACGGAGATCATCAGAAGGAAGAGCGCCACCGGAAGGAAGTACCGGGTGGTGAAGGCGTAGGCCGGCGAGGAGGAGGGAGTGATCCCGAAGGTGGTGGCGAACATCGGGACGAAGTACACGAAGATCACCGGCGGCACGAACTCGAAGAACTTCCCGAAACGCTGGATCCCCGATAGCCAGAAGATCACCGCCACCAGGCTCGCCAGGAAGGCGAACACGGACATGGGGTCGGTGAAGAGGGCCTGGGGCTCGGGGGTCATTCGCTCCTCCTGCGCGGGGTGAGGGTCGGGTCGCGGGCCTCAGATGTCGTAGTACCGTGCGACTTCCCAGGGATGGGGCACCACCCTCATCTCCTCGATGTCCCGGCGCTTGGTGGCGATCCATTCGTCCAGGAGGTTCTCCGGGAAGACCCCGTCCCGGATGAGGTACCCGCGGTCGATCTCCAGCGCGTCCAGCGCCTCCTCCAGGGAGCTGGGGAAGGAGCGGATTCCCGCGAGCTCCTCCTTGGAGAGATCGTAGAGGTTGGTCTCGAAGGGGCCGAACCCCTCCCGCCTCGGATCCAGCTTCCGGCGCACTCCGTCCAACCCCGCCAGCATGATCCCGGCCAGGGCCATGTAGGGATTGCAGGTGGCGTCGATGGTCCGGAACTCGAAGCGCCGCTGGGAGGGATCCTTCACGTAGCCCGGGATCCGGATGGCGGCGGAGCGGTTCCCTTCGGCGAAGACCGCCTTGACGGGGGCCTCGAAGCCCGGCACCAGGCGGCGGTAGGAGTTGGTGGTGGGATTGGTCAGCGCCAGGAGGGAGTTGGCGTGCTTCAGGATCCCGGCGATGTAGTGCAGCGCCAGGTCGCTGAGCTGGTAGAGCCCCCCCGCGTCATGGAAGACGTTCACCCCTTCCCTGGTGAGGAGGTGATGGACGTGCATCCCGTTCCCCGGCTCGTCGGGGAAGAGCTTGGGGAGGAAGGTGACGATCTTCCCCCGCTTCTTGCCGACGCGGTGGGCCATCATCTTCGCCAGGACCGTGCCGTCGGCCATCTTCTCCACCGGCGCCATGTCGAACTCGATCTCGGCCTGGGAGCTCCCCACCTCGTGGTGGTGGTACTTCACGGGAAGCCCCAGCTTCCGGAACACCGAGACGATCTCGCTCCGGATGGAGAAGAGGTGGTCGTTGGGCTCGGCCCGGAAGTACCCGCGCTTCGGGGCAATGCGGTAGATCTCCTCTCCCCCGGGAGGGCTCACCATCTCCACGGACTCCACCCGGAAGGACTGCTCCCGGGGAGTCCGGACGCTGAAGAGCTGGTCCAGGACGTGGAATTCCAGCTCCACCCCCACCTGGGCGGCGTCGGCCACCCCTTCGGTCCGGAAGAGTTCCAGGGCCTTGGGGACCAGGTGCCTGAGGTCCTGGCTGAACCGGGCCCGGCTGTCCACCTCCACCATGTTGCAGAAGAAGCACAGCACCCGGTACTCATCGTCCACGGGGTCCTCGAAGGCGAAGCTCAGGTCCGGCTTGAGGATCATGTCCGAGCGCTCCACGTGGGCGAACCCGAAATTGGAGGCGTCGAACCCGATGCCCAGCTCCAGCGTGTTCTCGGAGAAGTCCTCCGCGGGGATGGTGACCTGCCGGAGCCGGCCGTCGATGTCGGCGAGATAGAAGGTGATGAACTCGATGGCGCGCTCGGAGACGAGCGCCTTGACTTCCGGGACGTTGGAGAAGGAGAGCACGGTGCCTCCCGGCTTCAGCGGGTCAACAGAAACGCCAGAGCCAGGAAGGTAAGACTGAAGGCCATCCGCTTCCAGAACCCCTCCATGTTCGGGGTAGGCTCCCCGTGCCGGGTCCACACCACCACCGCGCCGCAGGGGTTGCTCCCGAACTCCACGGGCATCTCCACCCCCCGGTAGACCTCCACCGCCTCCACGTCCATGGGGAGGATGAAGTCGTCGATCCCTTCGATCGTGATGGTGGGCGCCCCGTCCAGGATCAGCGCCGGACGGCACCCCCCCCTGAGGCGGATCCCCGATCCGGTGGAGGAGGTGGCCACCACCGTCGCGCCGGGCACCCTCCGCATGAGGTCGCTGAACCGGTAGGGGTTCTGCCGCTCGATCTGTTCCCGGGTGATGTAGGTTCCGAGGCGGGTTCGGCTCCTCTCCTCGAACCCCGCGAAGGGGCCTGTGGGCCGCCGTCGGGCCTCCACCACCAGGGGGGCCAGGGGAATCGGGGAGACGGACAGGGGGAGGACGACCTGGAGGTCGGCCCCCGCTTCCACCGCCAGGGTGTCCCGGAGGTCCCGGTAGCCCAGGAGCGTCACCACGACGCGGTAGGTTCCGGCGGGGATGCTCCGGAAGAGGAACCGGCCCTCGTCGTTCGTGACCCGCGTCCCCATGCCCGCGGTCCCGCCGGGTCCCGAGGCCAGGGAGACGGCGGCGCCCCCCAGGGGAGAGCCCGTCTCGTGATCCACGACGGTCCCGAAGAAGCTGGTCAGGGAGGCGGCTTCCTGGGGGGCCAGGCGCTCCGGGGCCCCCGCCAGGAGGGCCAGGCCGATGCAGAGAGCCCGGACACGGCCCCGGGACGGAGATGGGTTCAAGGCACGGCCGCCTGTAGGGAAGGGAAACGGGGTGGAGATCGGCTCGGCGATTCCACCCCATGGTATACGCCGGCGTGGGTCAGGGGTTTCCCGGACCTCGAACGCCGAGGCGAACGGCGCCCCCCGCCGGCG
>JBFYZD010000325.1:0-8585 GCA_041309685.1 Gemmatimonadales bacterium
CCGCGGTAGGGGACCGCCGGGCTACCTCTACGGCGAAGCTGGGTCCGGAGAGGAAGGTGAGGGAGTGGGTCTGTTCCGGGGTGAGGAGGCTGGAGAAGACCTGGTCCATCCGTCTACCGGTGGTGACCTCGATCCCCTTGGACGCGCTCACCACCTGGGCATCGGGGCGGAGATACGTGGCCGCCTCCCGGAAGAGGGAGGATACGAACTGGGATGGCACCACGGAGAGGACCATCTCCTTTCCCCTCACCACCTCCTCGAGATTGCCGCTCACCGTCAGGCGGGCGGGAAGCGGGATCCCCGGAAGATAGGTGCGGTTCTCCCCGAGCTCCCGCGCCTCCCTCACCACTTCCGGCTCCAGGGCCCAGAGGGAGACCTCATGACCCTTCTCGGCCAGGAGAGAAGCCAGGGCCGTCCCCCAGCTTCCGGCTCCCACCACCCCGATGGACCGGGGGGGCCCCATCATGGGCTCTTCCCCTTCCTCCCGAACCGGTGCTCTTCCCCTCTCAACAGACGCCGGAGGTTGGACCGATGGGCCCAGAAGACGAAGACGGCAAGCCCCAGAGTGAAGGCCAGAAGGGTATTCCCTCCCTCGTGGGGGAGGACGAGAAGGGACAGCGGGAGGGCCACCGCGGCGGCCAGGGATCCGAGGGAGACGATCCGGGTTGTGGCGACCACCACCACCCAGGCCGACAACGCCACCAACACCCCCCAGGGGGCCAGCCCGAGGAATGCCCCGGCGCTCGTGGCGATCCCCTTCCCCCCCTTGAACTTCACCCATAGGGAGAAGACATGGCCGAGGATGGCCGCCGCCGCGTAGGCCAACGCCCACTCCCAGGCCGCCGCACGGTCCATCTGAGGGAAAAGCCACACCGGGAGCCAACCCTTGAGGACGTCCACCGCGGCCACGGGAAGGGCCGCCTTCCAACCCAGCACCCGGAAGGTATTCGTGGCTCCCAGGTTCCCGCTTCCCCGGGTCCTGAGGTCCACCCCGAAGAAGAGCCTGCCCACCCAGAAGCTCGTGGGCGTGGCGCCCAGGAGGTACGCGAGCGGGAGGAGGAGGAAGGGGGTGGTGGTCATCCCTGGACCCAGACGGGGGAGCTCACTCTTCCTTTCCCCCCTTGAAACGGATGCGGACGGGCGTGCCCACGAAGCCCCACCTGTCTCGGAAGCTATTTTGAACGTAGCGAATGTAGTGGGGCGGGATCTCCTTCGGGAGGTTGGAGAAGATCACGAAGGTGGGTGGAGCCACGGAAACCTGGGTTCCGTAGCGGAGCTTCACCTGCCGACCCCGGGAATGGGGCGGGGGCTGCCGCGAGGTGAGCTCGGCCAGGGCTTCGTTCACGTCGTGGGTCTCGATCCTCCGGTGGCGCTGTGCATGGACTTCCAGCACCAGGTCCAGCGCCTTCCTCACTCGCTGTCCGGTAAGGGCCGAGGTGAACAGGATCGGGACCCACTGGAGGAAGGGGGCCTTCCGGCGCATCTCCTTCTCCCGGTGGGGGGCGGTGAGGGTCTCCTTCTCCACCAGGTCCCATTTGTTCACCACCACCACCACCCCGGCCCCAGCCTCCCAGGCGAGCTCCGCGACCCTCAGGTCCTGGTGGGCCAGCTCCTCCTGGGCATCCATCAGGACCACGCAGACGTCGGCCTCCTCCACCACCCGGGCTGTCCTGAGGGAGCTGTAGTACTCCAGGGAGTTGGAGATCTTGGCCTGACGCCTGAGCCCCGCCGTGTCCACAAAGACCAGGGTGTGGCCGCAGTAGGCCATGGGACTGTCCACCGGATCCCGGGTGGTGCCCGCGACCTCGCTCACCACCACCCGGTCCTCCCCGAGAAGACGGTTCACGAAGGAGGATTTCCCCACGTTCGGCTTCCCCACCACCGCCACCCTGATCACGGCCTCCCCCTCCCCCTCCGGTGGGGCATCGGGAAAGGCCGCCACCACCGCGTCCAGGAGATCCCCGGACCCCTTTCCCGAGTTGGCGCTCACGGGGTAGGGCTCGCCCATCCCCAGGGCCCAGAAGTCCAGATGGCTCTGGTCTCCCGGAAGGTTGTCCAGCTTGTTCACCACCACCAGGACCGGCCGGGGGCACTTGCGCAGGAGCTCTCCAAGCTTCTCGTCCAGGGGGTGGAGCCCGGACTTGCCGTCCACCACGAAGAGGATCACGTCGGCTTCCTCCACCGCCATGAGGGCCTGCTGGCGCACCGCCCGGTCCAGGGGTTCCTCGCTCCCCTCGATCACTCCTCCGGTATCCACCACGAAGAAGGTGCGCCCTCCCCAGTCCGCCCGGGCGAAGTTCCTGTCCCGTGTGACCCCCGGGGTATCGTCGACAATGGCCAGGCGCCTGCCCAGGAACCGGTTGAAGAGGGTGGACTTCCCTACATTGGGCCGACCCACCACCGCTACGACGGGTGTCTTCTGACTCACAGGGACCTGAGGCCTTCCGTGAGCTCCAGGGCTGGCTCGACCCGGGCGGGGGCGAGGGCCTGCCGGAGCTCCTCCAGTGAAAGGGAGTCGATGAAGAGGCCGTCGGCGTTCAGGGCCTCTCCGGGGATGAGGATCAGATCCGCAGGGGCGGGATCGGGCACGGCCCCGATCAGGTCTCTCCCCGCCAGAAGCCCCGCCACCGTCACCAGCTCCCCGTAGAACCCGTTTCTCACCGGCACGACTTCCACGGAGGCACCGGTGGTCTTCCGGAGGGCGGGGGCCAGCGCGTCCATGAAGGGGGCCATGGACCGGCCGGTGAGAACCCTGATGTGATGGCCTTCCAGTCTGGGCACGGAGTCGATCCCTTTCTGGAATGCATGGAGGAAGGCCCTCACCGAGCCCACCCCGTTTTCCGTGAGGTCCCAGGGGGCGTAGTAGGACAGACCCGGAAGGGTCTGCCCCGCATGGAGATACATCTCGTCGGCGCAGTAGACCCAGCCCTGTCCCCGCTCCTTCAGGGCCCGGCTTCGCATCCTGTCTACCTGGACGATGATCCGGGACGCCTCGTCCGGCTCCAGAGGACGGACAGGCCGGCCCACGTTATATCTCGTCAGGCCCACCGGGACCACCGAAAGGGAGCGGATCCCCCCACCCAGGGCGAAGAGCTCGTCCATGGTCCGGTCCAGGTGGGGGCCGTCGTTCCAACCGGGGCAGATCACCGCCTGGGTGTGAAGCTCGAGTCCGTGAGCCAGGAGAAAGCCGAGTTGATCCAGGATCAGCCCTGCCCGGTCATTCACCAGCAGACGGATCCGGACTTCGGGCTCGGTGGCGTGGACCGACACGTAGAGGGGGGAGATCCGTTGATCCGCCAGCCTTTGCAGCCCCTTCTCCCCGAGGTTGGTGAGGGTGACGTAGCTTCCGTAGGTGAAGGAGAGGCGAAAATCGTCATCCCTGAGCCACAGGCTCTTTCGGGCGCCCTGCGGATTCCCGTCGATGAAGCAGAACACGCACTGGTTGGCGCATTCGCGGACGGCGTCAGGAACCGGCACGATCCCCAGGGGCTCCCCCTCCTCCCGATGGATCTCGACGATCCTGCGCACACCGGAGGGGGCCTCGGTCTCCATCTCCAGCTCGGAATCAGCCAGGAGAAAGGTGAAATCGATACCGTCCCGGACCCGCTGTCCGTTGATCCGAATGATGCGGGTGCCGATCTCCAGATGGAGCTCCTCGGCGATGCTCCCGGCCTCGATTTCGGCTATGCGGACCACGGACACTCGTTTCGAAGGGAGAGGGAAAGGCCTGGAAGTATAGGAAGAACAGGGACTTCGTTCAATCGGCGAGGGTTTCTTCCCCCGGTGGCGAACACCCGGTGCAGCGCCCACCTCCTTCGATCCCCCGGCCTCCTACCGGGAAGTTGCTGGGAGCGGGATGGGGAACCCTCGGCTGGCCCCGGACGTATGGTAGGGACCCTGCTGCGGACGATCATTCTCCTCCTGGAGAGACCCTGAGCCCATGGATCGGCCCTTCCTCCACCACCTCCTTCTCCCCCTGGCCCTGACTGCCGCCGCGGGAGGGTGCGGGCCGGTGGACATGATGGGGGAGTACTTCCGGGAACCCACTCCCCATGAAGCCTATGGCCTTGGATTGAGCCAGGCCGGCCTGGGCACCACCGCCCTGGGGCAGGACTGGGTGCATTCCTCCGAGGAAGCCCTCATTCGGCCCCTGGCGATGGATACCCCCTACCGGGAGGAGGGGTACTTCCCGGCGGAGGAAGCCCTTGCCATGGGGTACCGCTTCCCCCTGAAGCGGGGCCAACGTCTCCGCGTACGGGTGGATGTGGACGGTCCCGACCCCGCCCGCGTCTTCGTGGATCTCTTCCGGGCGGCGCCCGATACCCTCAGGCATCCCGTTCCGGTCCTCTCCGGGGAGGCGGGCGCCGACCTGGTGTTCGAGCCTGGTCGCACCGGGGATTACATCCTCCGGGTCCAGCCGGAGTTGTTGCGGGAGGGGCATTTCCAGGTGACCGTGCTGAAGGAGCCCTCCCTCGAGTTCCCGGTGGCGGGCCGGACCAGCAGCGCCATCCTGAGCTTCTTCGGGGCGGCCCGGGACGGGGGCCGCCGGGAGCACCATGGTGTGGACATCTTTGCCCCCCGGGGCACGCCGGTGGTGGCGGCGGCCGAAGCCAGGGTAACCCGGGTGGACACGACCCAGGTCGGGGGTCGCGTGATATGGCTCCGGGATACCCTTCGGGGGACCTCCCTCTACTACGCCCACCTCGATGAGCCCCTGGTCAGGGCCGGTGCCGTGGTGCACCCGGGGGACACGATCGGCCTGGTGGGGAATACGGGGAACGCCCGCACCACCCCCCCTCACCTGCACTTCGGGATCTACCTCAGGCGGGAGGGCCCCGTGGACCCCTGGGATTTCATCGTGGAGCTTCCCTCCCGCCCCGAGCCTGTGGAAGTGGAGGTGGCCGGATTGGGACGGTGGGTTCGAACCCGTGGGGGGGAGATCCACCTGCGGGATCGTCCATCCTCCCGGGCCAGGGTGGTGGCTGACCTCCCGCCCCGCACACCCCTCCGGATCATGGGTGGAGTGGGCCCATGGTACCGGGTTCGGCTACCGGACGGAGGGGTGGGGTTCCTGGCGG
Source organism: Gemmatimonadales bacterium (assembly GCA_041309685.1). GTDB lineage: Bacteria > Gemmatimonadota > Gemmatimonadetes > Longimicrobiales > Gaopeijiaceae > JBFYZD01. The sequence goes on from JBFYZD010000325.1 coordinate 5,079, forward strand.
GGCGGCTGACCGAGAGCCTGGAGGAACCCCTCTGGCTCGAGCGGGTCGCGGAGGATCAGCCCATCCAGGCTCTGCCCGTCCCCGGGGGATCCGTCATGGACCAGGCGCCGGACGGAACGGAGCTGCCGGTCCTTGGCACCTTCGGGGACTTCCTCTACGTGGTCGGGCCTGGGGGGAGGGCCGGATGGGTGACCGCCGGAAGAGACGGCGACTGAAGGGCCGCTTCCCGAGGAGGCGGGTGATGGTCCCAAGCGGGGAGGGATGGAGGGCGATAAGCGGGCTCTATCGTTACCACGGCCACAAGTCAAAAAAGCCCCACCGCCGTAAGTGACGATGGGGCTTGATCTTTCGAGAGAGCGGGCGACCGGGCTCGAACCGGCGACCCTCAGCTTGGGAAGCTGATGCTCTACCAACTGAGCTACGCCCGCATGAATGCGAAATGTAGCAGGGGCCGGGCGGCCTCTCAAGGCTGCCCGGCCCCGCTCCAGGTCCGCTCCTCCCGGCGGGCGAACCCCCCTGGGGGGATCGGCGACCGGGAAGCTCCCTGGCCTGCTAGGAGATCACCTCGTAACGGTACCCTGTCACCACCTGGGACGAGCTGAACTCACCCTGGAAGGTCTGGACCTCCTCAGCGGCCGGGGCCTGCACCCGGATGTCCACCTGGCCGACCTCCCGGCCCTCGGGTCCGCCGAAATGGAAGCGGAGCGTAACGGTCGTGCCGGGCTGGAGGGTGGTATTCTTGAGCTCTCCCCGGATGGTCGCGCCCCCATCGGGGTTGGCGTCCAGGAGAATGTTCTGGATCTCGTATCCAAACCCCTGGAACTCGTTGAAGACCGCGTTGGCCGCCTCCGTCTGCTGTGTCTCGGAGTACGCCCGGGTGAGGAAGATCCAGACCAGCCCGTTCCTGGGGTCCACCTCCAGCAAGGAACGCGCGGCCGGGATGAGGTCCTCCCATGTCGAAGCGGCGTAGTAGGTCTGGGCGAGGTTCAGCCGAGCGTCCCTGTTGAAGGGGTTCATCTCCGCGGCCTTCCGGAAGGCCTCCGCCGCCATGGCATAATTCTCGATCTGGTAGAGTCCTACACCCGCGTTGAAGAGGTCCCGCTCCGTCAGCCCGGGGCGATTCATGAGGTTGTCGTAAAGGGCCTGGACGGAGTCGGCGTAGAATTGGGTCCTGGTGGTGTCGGCCTCCCCCAACTCCGTGAGGACGCTGGCGAGGCTCCCGAGGATCTCGATATTGTTGGGGTCTTCCGCCAACAGGACGTTGAAGTGCTCGGAGGCTTCCGTGTACATCTTCGCGAGAATGTAGGCCTGGCCAAGGCCCAGGGTGGCGATGTCCCAGTGTTGACGCCAGATGTCCGCAGCGGCCGTGTCAGCCAGCTGCTCCTCCTTGGTCCCCTCCAGAATCCCCATGGCCTGGCGGAAGGCGCCGGCGGCGTCGGCCGGCCGATCGATCCGGGAGTAGATCGACCCGAGCTGGAGGAGAGCCTCGGGACGGACGGCGTAGAGGGCGTTGGCCTGGGCGAAGAACTCGGCCGCGGCCTCCAGATTGCCTTCATTCAGGGGAGGGATGGCCATGTTGTATGCGCTCACCCACCCCTGCTCCCTCCAGGACTCCGCCTCCAGCTGATAGACGGGATAGAGCCCCTCCGCCTTGGTGAGCATGGAGTCCGCGCCCAGGAAGTCATTCAGGCCCACATAGGCCTGACCGGCCTGGAAGATGGACTGGGGGTTTCCGGGGTCAGCTGTGATTCCCGCGAGAGCGGACTGAAGAGCCTGGCCGTAACGGGCTTGCTTGGTCTCCTCGTCCTCAGCCGAAAGGGCCTGGGTGAGGAAGAGCTCAGCGGACCGGGTATGTTCGTTGCTCCGAGGCCTGACACCTCCTTGCATGGCCCCGGAACCACCGGGATTCGCGGCAGCTCCCGACGGACCGCCACCGGACGCGCATCCGGTACCAGCCAGGACAAGGGCCGCTGCAAGGGCGAGTCCGAGTCGGACATTCATCCCGATTTCCTCCGTTCAAAAGGTAAAAGGGGCCCGGCTTGCTCTGGAACCCCTGGGATTTCATAACCTCATAATGTAGACCCCCTTAAAGGGCCCGTCAAACCAGGGGAGCCGTCATTTTTTCAGATACGTCAGGACCTTCAAGGCCATTACCCGGCTGAAGCCCGGGAGCCGGGCGATTTCCTCTTCCGATGCGTCACGGATGGCCCGAACCGAGCCGAAGCGGACGAGAAGGGCCTGCTGCCTCTGAGGGCCGATGCCGGGGATCTCCCCCAGCTGGCTTTCCAGGGTCCGCCGCGATCGGAGCTTCCGGTTGTAGGAGAGGGCGAATCGATGGGCTTCGTCCCGGATCCGCTGGAGCAGATGAAGAGCCGGGTCCCTCCGGCCCAGGGGCACCGGGCTCGCCCGGCCCGGGAGAAAGACCTCCTCCTCCTGCTTGGCCAGAGACGCAACGGACAGGTGGGGCAGGCCAAGGGCCTGAAGGGCCTGCAAGGCGGCCCCCAACTGCCCCTTGCCCCCATCGACGAGGACCAGGTCGGGGAGGTGGGACCCTTCCTCGATTCGCCGGCGGAAGTAGCGGGCGACGGCCTCCGCCATGGAGCGGTAATCGTCGTTTCCCCACTCTCCCCTGATCCTCATGTGCCGGTATTCCCCCCTCCTTGGGCTCCCGTTTTCGAAGACCACTGCGCTGGCGACCGCCTCCGACCCCTGGAGATGGGAGACATCGAAGCAGACCATGAGGCGGGGGACCACCTTGAGATCCAATCGGTCCTGCAGCTCGAAGAGGGCCTCGTCGGCCCGGTCTGAGCCCGCGGCCAGTGCCGCCACTCCGTCCTCCAGGGCGCTGCGGGCGTTGAATTCCCCCAGCTCCACCAGGCGACGTTTCTCCCCGCGTTGGGGTACCTTGAAGGTGACCCGCCGCGCTGCCCTGTCCGACAGGACCTGTTCCAGCAGGGGGCGGTCCGGGAAGTCCGCGGGGAGAAGGACTTCCCGGGGAAGGTCCCATGTTCCCTCCTCTCCCCGGCCCAGGTAGTACCGGACGGCGAAGGCCGAAAGGAGGTCCCGGTCCTCCTCCCCTTCCGCCTCCGAGAACCGTAGCGTATCCCGGCCCAGGAGGAGGCCCTTCCGGATCCGAAGGACCACGGCGGCGGCCATCTCCCCGTCCCGGGCCACGGAGAGCACGTCCTGGTCGCCCCCTTCCACGCGGTGGACCCTCTGTTCCCTGGCGATCGTCTCCAACCCCCGCGCCACGTCCCGGAGCCGGGCCGCCTCCTCGAAGCGGAGGGACCGGGCAGCCTCGCCCATCCGCCCCTGGACCTCCCCCCGGAGGGCCTCGGTCTCCCCACCGAGGATCCGGAGGATCTCACGGATCATCGCTCCGTAGTCGTCCTGGCTCTGGAACCCCACGCAGGGGGCGAGGCAGCGGCCGATATGATAGTCCAGGCAGGGACGGTCCGGGGCCTCCCGCGGGAGATCGTACCGGCAGGAACGCACCGTGTAGAGGCG
>JBFYZD010000326.1:0-35394 GCA_041309685.1 Gemmatimonadales bacterium
CCGACTCCACCACCACCAGGCGGATCGCCCAATCCCACCAGGCTCCGACGTGGATGTCGGAGTGGCCCGTGTTGATGAAGGTCTGGCGCCATTCCGCCACCCCGTAGCGCAGCACGGCGACTGCGAAGAAGAACCCGGAGAGCATGAGGCCCACACCCCACACGAAGTCCTGGTTCTGGAAGAACGCCATGTTCAGGGCGCTGGGCACGCCGCAAAGAACCCCCGTTACCCCCACGATCCCGATGGACCGCCCCCGGCTCACCCCCATGTCCTGAAGCACCCGGCTGGCGAGCTGGATCATGGAGATGAGGCTGGTCCAGGCTGCGAAGATCAGGGCCAGAAAGAAGAGGCCCATGAAGAACTGCCCCAAGGGAATGCGGGCGAAGAGCTGAGGCACCCAGATGAAGGTGAGCCCCTCGTTGCCGGCGCCCACGATCTGCCCAGCGGCGTCGGGCATGATGGAGAAGACCGTGCAGAGCACCATGATCCCCGCCAGGAGCGACATGGAGTTGTTGCCGAAGCCCGTGACGAAGGCGTTCAGCGCCGTGTCTTCCTGGGAGCGCATGTACACCGCGTACGTCAGGGCCAGACCCCACCCCGCTCCCGTGTCCCAGGCGTTCTGGGTGAGGGCCTCCAGCCAGACGCGGTAGTTGGCCAGCTGGGAGAAGTCGGGGGTGAAGAGGAAGGCCAGCCCCCGGGACGCCCCCGGCAGCGTCACAGCCTTGATGGCCAGGACGACGACCAGGACGATGAGACTGGGGATCAAGATCTTGGCCGCGGTCTCGATCCCCCGGATCCCCCGTGACACCACCCACACCCCAAGGGACATGGCGATGACGTGGGTGAGGAGGGCCCCGCTGCTCCCTCCGAAGCCGTTCCAGAAGGCGTCGGGGACCTCAGTGGGGATCTCCCGGGTGAGGGTGGCCCAGAAGAAGCGGATGGTCCACCCCATCACCACGCTGTAGTAGAACATGATGGCGGTGGCGGTCCAGGCGACCCAGGCCCCCATCCACCCGAACTTCGGCCCCATCGTCTTGGCGAAGGCCCCGATGGTCCCCCTGCGGGTACCCTTCCCCATCCCGAACTCGAGGATGAGCAAGGGTACGGACCAGAGGAGGAGGAAGACGGCCCAGGCCACCAGGAAGGTGCCCCCACCGTTCGAGGCGGCGATGCGGGGAAAGCGCCAGATGTTGCCCGTTCCCACGGCCATGCCCAGCATGGCCAGGAGCATTCCCCACCGGGAGCTGAACACCTCGGACCTGGATGCCACGTCGTCTCTCCTCCCTCTCGGGTCGCCGATGAAGGCAGGAAGGTGCCCCCGGTGGGACCGGGTAGGCAAGAGACACGGCGGAGGAGTGGGCACCCGAGCCGATGGGACCGAGGCCGGGAACCGGTCTCAACCCCGGGCTCGGGCTCCCCGGAGGCGGCCGCCGCCGGCCCCCCGGCTCAGAGGCAGATCACGGCACCGGGCTGCCACCCCATGGGGACGTAGAACCCGTAGGCCATGACGCAGGCAGCCCCCGAGGTCTCGTGGCTCACCCGGGTGGCCCAACCCTCGGACCCCGCGAAGAGGATCTCCACGGCAATCCCATCGGGAACCCGAACGCGGGCGGTGGCGAAGAGGGCCTCGGGGTCGGGGGTGTAGGTGTAGTGCTGGGAGTAGTGGATCTCCTGGAGGGAGGCCATGTTCTTGAGGAGGGAGCGGACCTCCGCCAGGACCTCCTCCGGCGGAGCGGGGCGTGGCACCGCACCCCCGGCGCTCCCCTCCCCCACCCTGGTGTTCAGCCCCGGTCCCGGCGGGCTCCGGGGCGGCTTCACAAGCCCGTAGACCCGCACGACATTCACGTCCATCTCGTCCAGGAAGAGCCCCGTGACGTGCGCCTCGCCGATCTCGTGGGGCTGGAAGCGGGGCGGAGTCACCACCCGGGCCACCGCCCGCCCCGAGAGGTCGTAGACGTCCCAGGTTATCGGGGTGTCGGCGGGGGGCCGGGAGCGAGGCACCCACAGCCTTCCCTGGGGGGTGACGCGGACGATGCGCAGCGTCCCCACGGAATCGGGAGGCGGCAACGCTTCCACCGCCTGTCGGATCGGGGTTCGGGCTCCCGGGGCGACCGGGCTCACGACCCAGTTCGGGCCCAGGATCCAGTCGTCCCCGGGAAAGAGCTCCGCGCCGGTGGCCTGGAGGCGGACCGACTCCCGGAACCCTCCCTCGACGTCGAAGCGGGAGAGGCGCATCAGGCCCCCGTCCCACACCTGGAGTCCTCCGTCGGCGCTGCGCCGCAGCCCCTCCGGCCATTGGAACTCTCCCGGTCCCTCCCCCTGCCTCCCCACGGCGCCCAGGTACCGCCCCTCCCGGTCGTAGTAGCGGAGCTCCTGGCTCCCTCCGTTCAGGACCACTACCCGCCCGTCCTCCAGGAGGACCGAGCCCTGCGCGCGGTGGAGCTGGTAAGGCTCTTCCCCCTCCCTCACCCCGATCTGCACCAGGGGGCTCTCGGTGAGGGTCCATGCCTCCACGACCGGCGGGGAGCCGAAACGGGCTCCCCCGCCCCCGTCGCCATCGCCACCGGGGTCCCCACCGCCGCACCCGGCGGCGAGAGCCAGAAGCGGGAGCGGCCATCCTGGACGGAAGGGGGATCGAGGAAGCATGGGGGACCTCCGGGCCTGGGGCGCCCGCCAACGCGAGCACCTGGAGTGTACGGGTGTATCAGTACACTATACCACCAACGCTACCGAGGGAAGAGGCGGTCCTGCTCGACGGCTGCCGGGCCCCGCCCGGGACGACCCCGAGAGAGCGTTCCGGCTACCCCAGCCGCTCCCGGATCCACCCCAGGACCCCCTCCGCCGGAATGCGGATCTGCTCCAGGGAATCCCGGTCCCGGATGGTGACGGTCCCGTCCTCGTTGGTCTGGCCGTCCACGGTGACGCACCAGGGAGTGCCGGTCTCGTCCTGGCGGCGGTAGCGCCGGCCGATGGAACCGGCGGCGTCGTAGAAGGAGGGCACCGCGGCGGCCCGGAGCTCCTTGTGGAGCTTCTCGGCGATTTCCGGCAGCCCATCCTTCTTGACCAGGGGGAAGACGCCCACCTTGATGGGCGCCAGGGCAGGCTGGAGGGCCAGGACCACCCGCTCCTCCCCCTCCACCACCTCTTCGCGATAGGCGTCGGTGAGCACCACCAGGAGCGTCCGGTCCACCCCCACGGACGTCTCGATGACGAAGGGTATGAAGCGTTTGTTTGAGGGCGCGTCGATGTACTCCAGGCGCTTGCCCGAGTACTCCTGGTGCCGGGACAGGTCGAAGTCGGTGCGGTTGTGGATCCCCTCGAACTCCTTCCAGCCGAAGGGGAACTCGTACTCGATGTCGAAGGCCTTCTTGGCGTAGTGGGCCAGCTCCTCGGGGGTGTGCTGGTGGAAGCGGATCTTCTCCTCCCTCAGCCCAAGACCCAGGTGCCACTTCCAGCGCGCTTCCTTCCAGTACTCGAACCACTCCTCGTCGCTGCCGGGCTCCACGAAGAACTGCATCTCCGCCTGCTCGAACTCCCGGGTGCGGAAGATGAAGTTCCCGGGGGTGATCTCGTTGCGGAAGGCCTTCCCGATCTGGGCGATCCCGAAGGGGACCTTCTGTCTCGCGGCGCCCTGGACGTTCAGGAAGTTCACGTAGATCCCCTGGGCCGTCTCGGGGCGCAGGTACACCTGGCTGGCGTCGTCCTCCACCGGGCCCATGAAGGTCTTGAACATCAGGTTGAACTGACGGGCCTCGCTGAAGGTGTCCTTCGTGCCGCACACCGGGCACTGACCCCCGGCCACCTCGGGCATGTCCGCCCGGAAGCGGCGGTGGCACCGGCCGCACTCCACCAGGGGATCGGTGAACCCCTCCACGTGCCCGGAGGCCTCCCAGACCCTGGGGTGCATGAGGATGGCGGCGTCCAGCCCCTCGATGTCGTCGCGCTCGTGGACCATGGCCTTCCACCAGCGGTCCTTGATGGCCCTCTTGAGCTCGACCCCCAGGGGGCCGTAGTCCCACACGGAGCCGGTTCCCCCGTAGATCTCGGAGGACTGGAAGATGAATCCACGCCGCTTGCAGAGCGACACGAGCTTGTCCATCAAATCGTTGTCAACCATGGATGAATGGGGGTCGTCCTTCACGGGTTGGGGAGGGAACAAGGCCCGGAAAGGTAGAGGAGGCGCACCTCTACAGCAACCGGCGCCGGAACCGGCCCGGTCCTTGCGTGTCACCGCCATGGGGAGATATTGAGCGTCTGGGGCCGTGGCCGCTGAACCTGGCCCCACCCCCCGGGTACGAGGGGATGGAAAACGCCGGGCCAGGGAGCCCGTGGAGAGCCACCAAGGAGAGGGAAATGGAGCTGACCATCACCGAGCGGGCCCAGAGCGTGGTCCGGACCTTCATGGAGCAGAGCGACGGAGAGCTCCGGGCTCTCAAGATCGTGGCCACCCCCGGCGGCGTGGCGGGCACCCGCTTCGACCTGAGCCTGGTCCCGAGCTCGGACCGGACCGAGGGCGACGTGGAGGTGGACATGGGGAGCTTCGTGGTCCTGATCCCCCAGGAGAGCGCCGACCGCCTGGAAGGGGCCACCGTGGACTTCGTCGAGAGGGTGAACGAGAGCGGGTTCGAGGTTCGCCCGGCCCGCCGGCAACGGAAGTTCTCGGGTCCCCCTCAGGGCGCCCTGGCGGAGAAGGTCCGGGAGGTGCTGGAGGCCCAGGTGAACCCCGCGGTGGCAGCCCACGGCGGGGAGATCGTCCTGATGGACGTCCAGGGGACCGAGATCTACATCCAGATGGGAGGCGGCTGCCAGGGGTGTGCCCTCTCCCGCATGACGCTGAAACAGGGGGTGGAGCGGATGGTCCGGCAGGCCGTCCCGGAGATCACGGCGGTCCACGACGTCACGGACCACACCTCCGGGGAGAACCCGTTCTATTGATCGGTGTCCTGAGCGCCGGGGGGCCCCTCAATACATGATCATCACCCCCTCACCCCCGGTCCCGCCCAGGCGGGGGTTCACCACGTTGTTGAAGATGGAGCCGAAGGTGTAGCTGAGGCTCACGCTGGAGAAGAAGGAGTAGTCCGTCTGGAGCTGCCTCCTCCGGAGGAGGACATCCTCCACGGTGGCCTCTCCCGCAGGCACCGAGATCCGGTCCTGGATCCGGGAGACGCTGCCGCTCACGCTGACGGAAAGCCCCCTGGCCACCCGGACCCGCACCGATCCTCCAACATTCGCGTTGTGGAGCTTCACGTCCCGCAGCAGGTGCCCCCCCCCCAGGTAGACACTGGCGGAGCCCCAGGGCTGGGTGAGGTCCAGGGAGGCGGTGAGGTTCTCCCTCAGAACGGTCTCCGCGGTCTTGAAAAAGACCGTCTCCTCCACGTAGTCCACGTGGGACGCCTCCAGGGCGTACACGAAGGTGAACATGCGGCGGGTGGATTCAGAGTAGGGGAAGAAGTTGTACTCCAGCACCGGGGCCGCCTCGACGGTGAACCGGTTGTTGGCATAGGTGGAGCTCGACGCGCCGCCCCGCACTCCCACGGACCAGTGGTCGGTGAGGCTCCTGGCCAGAAGACCGCTGAAGGAATGGCTCCGGGTGATGTTCTTGGTGGTGAGGGTCTCGTAGTCGTAGCGGCTCTCGTTGTAGCCGGTCCGGAGTCCCAGGCTCGCCTTCCACTCCTCGGTGGTCCTGCTGGCCGTGAAGGACCCATTCAGGGAGAAGCTCTTGTAGGTGGACTCTCCCATGCCATACCCGCTCAGGCTGGTGCGGAAGACCCAGAAGTCCCATGGATCATCCTCCGGCGCGGCGGTGGCCTGGGGGCCGGACGGAGCCCCACCGGGCCCGGGGGGCGGGGGTCCCCTCATCCCGATGACGATCCGGTCCGCCAGACCGGTGAGCCCCACGTAGCGCATGAGGCCGATCTTGATCACCCCGGACACCCCTGACCGCTCCTCGTCGGTGGTGGCGTCGAACCCCGCCACGTAGGTCAGGGTGTCCGCCCTCCCCTCAAACCGCCCCAGCCCCAGGAAGAAGAAATCGTAGGACCGTCCCCCGGCCCCGGTGGACTGGAAGGTGACCAGGAGGTGGACGTCGGCGTCCCCCTGATCCCGGACCCAGTCCACGAACTGGATCTCGGTGCGGAGGAAATCGGTGTCTTGGCAACCCGCCGCATGGCAGTCGAGGAAGAGGCGGATCGGTTCGATGCCACCGGGAGACGCCGTCGGAAGCTGGGCCGTGAGGGAGGGGAGGAGGAGAGGGAACAGACCGACCGCGAGGAGGAGGGAACACCGCCCTCGTGACATGAGAACCCCCAGTAGGGTGGGTGGAGCACACCGGCTTTCCCCGGCCGTTCAGGGCCGGGAGCCGAGTTCCGGGCACGGCATGCCGACGGGCTCAGGACGAGCCCCGCCGCGTGGGGGGACGCGCGGCGCATCGGGCGCGGCGGGGCCGCCTCGGCGGTGCCCGACAGCGCCCTATCCGGTCATGTACTACGTCTATCGTTGGAAGGTTCCCAACCCCCGGTGGGTTGGATGCCCAAAGGCTGGAGAGGGTTGGCGGGGGTGGCTCCTCAGGCCGTCCCCAGCACCCGCTTAACACCCAGGGCGAAGGACTCCCAACAGGATTCCTCCCGGGTCAGCTCCCCCCTGCCCCGCGGGGTGAGGGCGTAGATCTTCGCCTTCCGGCCCCCCGCGGACACACCCCAATCGGCCCGGATCCACCCCCGCGCCTCCAGGCGGTAGAGGGCGGGATAGAGGGACCCCTGGTTCACCTCCAGAACCCCTTCGGAGGTCTGCTGGATGTGCTTTGCGATGGCCCACCCGTGCATGGCCTGGACCGACAGGGAGCGGAGGATCAGCAGGTCCAGGGCCCCGTGGAGGTGCTCGGGCTTTCCTTTGGGCACGGATCGGGACTCCGGAGGGGATGGATGCCTAGATTATCGACAACTCTGGAGTCTACCACCGGGGAGGGGAGGCCATCAAGGGACACCCGCCCCGGGGGCGCCTCACTCCAGGCTCTTCCGGAAGCGCAGGGAGGCCGCCGCCATGGCCCCCACCGCCATCACGGTGAGGACGGTGAACTGGAGCCAGAGGTCCCCGACCCCTTGGCCCTTCAGGAAGATTCCCCGCACCATCTCCATGAAGTAGCGCACCGGGTTCAGGAGGGTGAGGTGCTGGAAGATCTCGGGCATGGTGTCGATGGGATACATGAACCCCGAGAGGATGATCCCCGGAAGCAGGAAGAGGAACATGGTGAGGAAGGCCTCCTGCTGGGTCCGGGAGATGGTGGAGATGAGGAGCCCCGCCCCCAGCCCCGCCAGGATGTAGACGAAGGAGGCCAGGACCAGGTCCGGGATCGGGCCCCTCAAGGGAACGTCGAACCAGAGCGTGCCCACCACCGTCACCAGGGCCAGATCGATCATGCAGATGATGACCACCGGCACCGTCTTCCCCAGGATCAACTCCCGGGGGGAGATGGGGCTCACCATGAGCTGCTCCAGCGTCCCCAGCTCCCGCTCCCGCACCACCGCCAGCGCCGTGAGGAGCAGCGCCATGAGGAGGAGAAGGAGCCCGATGATGGCGGGCACGTTGTAGACCACGCTGGCCAGGTCGGGGTTGTACCAGGCCCGGGTGCGCAGGTCGATGCCACCCTGGATCCGAACCCCCGCCTCTCCGGCCCTGTCGGCGGAGAACTCCTGCACGATGCGCCCGAGGTACCCCTGCACCACGGTGGCGGTGTTGGAGCTGGTCCCGTCCAGGAGAAATTGAACGGTCCCTCCCCTCCCCCCGGACACGTCCTCCCCGAAGCCCCGGGGGATGCGGAGCCCCACCACCGACTCTCCCCGGTCCAGGGCCCGCTCCATGGCCGAGGGATCCTGGGAGGCGTCCGCCACGCGGAAGTACCCCGAGGCCGTGAGGGTCTCCACCAGAAGGCGGGACTCCGAGGTCAGGTCCTGGTCCACCAGGAACGTCTTCACGTCCCTGACGTCGGTGTTCACCGCGTACCCGAAGAGGAGGAGCTGGAGGATGGGGGCCCCGAAGGTGAGGCGCTTGGTCTTGGGGTCCCGGAGGAGCTGGCGCATCTCCTTCTTCACCAGCTCCCTGATCCTCAAGGGGGAGAGGCTCATGCCGGGATCTCCTTCCTGAAGACCCTGGTGGCCAGCGTCAGCCCCACCACCGCGAAGAGCACCATGAAGAGGGCCTGGGGCCAGAGTACCCCCGCCCCCACCCCCTTCAGGAGGATCCCCCGGGTCACGGACACGAAGTAGCGGGCCGGCACCAGGAAGGTGAAGGCCTGGAGGACCAGGGGCATGCCGGCGATGTCGAAGAGGAAGCCCGACAACAGGAGCGCCGGCAGGTAGGTGGCCACCATGGCGATCTGCATGGCCAGGAGCTGGGATCCCGCTACGGCGCTGATGAAGATCCCCAGCCCGAAGGCCCCCAGGAGGAAGAGGAGGGACATGGCCCCCAGGAGGAGGACGCTCCCCCGGAAGGGCACTCCGAAGACCACGATCCCCAGCCCCACCACCATGATCACGTCGAAGAACCCGATGAGGAGGTAGGGGAGGAGCTTGCCCAGGACGATCTCCAGAGCCCCCACGGGGGTGGAGGCAAGCTGCTCCATGGTCCCCCGCTCCCACTCCCGGGCGATGGTAAGGGAGGTGAGCATGGCGGCGATGATGGACATGATCACCGCCACCAGCCCCGGGACGATCATGTTCCGGCTCTCCAGCGTCTCGTTGTACCAGACCCGGGTCTCGGCCTCCACCATGGCCGGGAGCTCCCGACCCTGGAGGATCAGCCCCACCGAGTGCCGGGCGAAGATGGCCTCGGCGTAGTTCTGGGCGATGGTGGCGGTGTTGGCGTCGGCCCCGTCCAGGAGGAGCTGTACCGGGCTCTTCTTCCCGGCGGCGAGATCGCCGGCGTACCCAGGGGGGAGGACCAGGGCCGCCCGGGCCCGGCCCATGGCCAGAGCATCCTCGACCTCCCGGTAGGAGGAGACCCGCTCCACCACCGAGAAGTACCCGCTCCCCTCCAGCGCCTCCACCAGCTCCCGGCTCCGGGCGGAGCCGTCCTGGTCCCACAGCGCCAGGCGGATGTCCTTGATGTCCCAGGTGATGGCGTAGCCGAAGAAGAGGACCATGAACACGGGCAACAGGAAGGCGAGGACCAGGCTCCGGGGGTCCCGGCGGAGCTGGACGGCCTCCTTGCGGGCCATGGCCATGAGCCGGAAGAAGTCGAGGCCTCTCATCCCTCCACCGCCCCCCCTTCCTTGCGCACCAGGGCCACGAACACGTCCTCCAGGGAGGCGGGTACCCTCCGCATCCCCTCCAGGGCCACCCCCGCCGCCTCCAGGATCCGGGGAGCGAGCGCCCGGGCCCGCCCCTCGTCCTGGACCACCAGGTGCACCCGCCGGCCGAACATGGAGGCTTCCACGATCCCCTCGGCCCCCCTGAGCGCCTCCACCGCGAGCGCGGGATGGGGGGTGCGGAGCTCCAGGAGGGGCTCGGTCATCCGGCTCCGGAGCCCCGCCGGGTCGTCCAGCGCGACGACGCGGCCCCGGTTCATGAGGACCAGGCGGTTGCAGTACTCCGCCTCCTCCATGTAGTGGGTGCTCACCAGCACGGTGGTTCCCTCCCCCGCCAGGTGGTCGATGAGATCCCAGAAGCGCCGCCGGGCCGAGGGATCCACTCCGGAGGTGGGCTCGTCCAGGAAGAGGATGGCGGGCTCGTGCAGGACGGCGCACCCCAGCGCCAGGCGCTGCTTCCACCCCAGGGGGAGGGAGGCGGTGAGGTGCTTCTCGCGACCCGCCAGCCCCGCCATCTCCAGGATCCATCCCCGCCGCTCGGCCAGCCGGTCCCCGGTGACCTCGTAGAGGCCGCCGAAGAGGGCGATGTTCTCCTCCACGGTGAGATCGCCGTAGAGGGAGAACCTCTGGGACATGTAGCCGATGGTACGGCGGATGGCCTCACCCTCCCTGCGGATGTCCAGCCCCGCCACCCATCCGTCCCCGGCGGTGGGGGGGAGCAGGCCGATGAGCATGCGGAGCGTGGTGGTCTTCCCGGCCCCGTTGGGCCCCAGGAAGCCGAAGATCTCCCCCTCCGCCACGGAGAAGCTCACCCCGTCCACGGCGGTGAAGGCCCCGAACCTGCGGGTAAGCCCCTGGACCCGGACAGCCTCAGACACGGGTCGCCTCCCCCCGCACCAGGTGCAGGAAGACGTCCTCCAGGGAGGGCTCCTCCACCTCCGCCCGGTCCGGCCTCAACCCGGCCCGGGCCAGAGCCTCCTCCACCCCGGCCCGGGCCTGAGCCCCGTCGGCGAGGAGCACATGGAGGGAATTGCCGAAAAGCGCCACCCCCAGCACCCCGGAAAGCTCCCGCACCACCTCCCGCATGCGCCGGGGGTCGGACCCCTCCAGCGCCAGAAGCTCCCCGGGGAGGCGCTCCAGGAGGCGGTCGGGAGTGTCCATGGCCAGCACCCGGCCCTCGTGGAGGAAGACCACCCGGTCACAGCGCTCGGCCTCGTCCAGGTAGGACGTGCTCACCACCACCGTCACTCCCTCCGCCACCATCTCGTGGAGGATGAGCCAGAGGTCCCGCCGGGAGATGGGATCCACCCCGAAAGTGGGCTCGTCCAGGAGGAGGACCTTCGGGTGGTGGATCAGGGCGCAGCACAGAGAGAGCTTCTGCTTCATCCCCCCGGAGAGCTTCCCCGCCAACCGGCCGGCGAAGGGGCCGAGGTTGGAGAAGGCGAAGAGGCGCTCCAGGCGGGCCGGGCGCTCGGCCCTCGGCACCCGGTAGAGGTCGGCGTAGAAATGGATGTTCTCCAGGACGGTGAGGTCGGCATAGAGGCCGAACTGCTGGGCCATGTAGGCGATGAAGGGCTTCACCCCCTCCGGGTCTCCGGCCACGTCCACGCCGTGGATCACCGCCGAGCCCGAGGTGGGGCGGAGCACCCCCGCCAGCATCCGCAGCGTCGTGGTCTTCCCCGCCCCGTCGGGGCCCACGATCCCGAAGAGCTCCCCGGGAGCGACCTCGAAGGAGAGCCTGTCCACCGCGGCGTTGGCACCGAAGCGCCGGGTCAGCTCCCGCAAGGAGAGGGCGGCCTCCGACATCAGCTCCCCCGGGGCTCCAGCACCACGTCCGCCGGGATCCCGGGCTTCAGGTCGTGGGAGGGGTCGGCGGTGATGCGCACCTTTACGGCATACACCAGCTTCACCCGCTCCTCGGTGGTCTGGACGTTCCGGGGGGTGAACTCCGCCTCCCGGGCGATCCACACCACCTCCCCCCCGTAGCTCCGCTCGGGATAGGTGTCGGAAGTGATGGCGGCCTCCTGTCCCAGGGCCACCTCCCCGATGCGGTCCTCCCGGATGTAGATCCGGACCCACCGGTCCTCGGGGTCCATGAGGGTGAGGGCCGGGGCCCCCGGGGTGACCGCCTCCCCGGGCTCCCGGTGCCGGAGGGTGATGATCCCCGGGAAGGGGACGGTGATCACGGCGTTGGCCAGCGCCGCGTCCGCCTGGGCCAGCGCGGCTTCGGCCTGGGCCACCACGGCCCGCTGCGCCTGGATCCGCTCCCGGCGGGGCCCTCCCTCCAGGAGACTCAGCCGCTCCCGGGCCTGGTCCGATCCCGCCTCGGCCACGCTGGCCGCCGTCCGGGCCTTGTCCAGCACCTCCCGGCTGACCGCCCCCCCCTCGAAGAGACGCCGCGCCCGCCCCAGGTCCCGCTGGGCGTCCTGGGCGCGTTCCTGGGCCGCCCGCAGCGCCGCCTGGCCCTCCGCCACCTCTTCGGCCCGGAACCCCGCGGTGAGCTCCGCCAGGAGGGCCCGGGCTCCCTCCACCTGGGCCTCGGCGGCCCCCTTCCGGGCCAGGAGCTCCCCCTGGTCCAGGCGGGCCACTTCCTCCCCCGCCTCCACCGAGTCCCCCTCCCGGACTCCGATCCAGGCCAGCCGGCCGCCCGCCTGGAATCCCAGGTCCGCCTCGGTGGCCTCCACCGTGCCGGAGGCCTGGATCCCTCCGTTCTCCTCCCCCCCGCACCCCGCCAGGACAAGGCCGGCCCCCAGGGTCACCGTGCTCAGAATCCGCATCGCCGCCCTCATCGCACCCCCTCCAGGTTGTTCCTGATCCATGTCTCCGTGAGCTCTCCCATGACCCGGGCCAGCCTCACCCGCGCCAGGACCTCGCCGTGCCGGGCCTGGGCCAGCGACCCTCGGGCCTGGAACAGCTCCGCCTGGGCCCGCAGGAAGTCCGTCTGGACTCCCGCCCCTGCCTCCAGGGCCAGCGCCTCGATCCGCGCCACCTCCTGGGATTGGCCCACCGCATGCTCGAGGGCCACCCTCATGGACCCGGCCTCCGCCAGAGCGGCCAACGCCTCCTCCACCTGATCCGCCACCCCCAGCTCCGCCAGGCGAAGGGCCTCACCGGAGTGCCGTTCCCGAGCCGCCGCGCGTTCCACCTCCCCCCCCCGCGCCCCCCCGGTGAAGAGGGGGTAGGAGACGCGCACCGTGGCCTGCCACTCCTGGACGTGTCCTCCCCCCGTGGTGCCGTAGCTCTGGAGCTGCCCTCCCGCCTCCACCCGGGGGAACCAGGCGGCCCGGGCCCCCCGGGCCTCGGCGGCGGCTCCCGCCACATCCTGCCGGGCCATGGACACCTCGGGGCTCTCGGAGGCGGCGGCCGCGACGGCCCGACCAAGGCTGGGCAGGGGGGCGTCGGAGAGCGCCAGGGGAGCCAACCCGCGCCCCTCGATCTCCTCCGGCGCCGATCCCGTGAGGCGGGCCAGGCGCCCCCGGGCCACCTCCAGCCCGGTTCGGGCCGAGATCCGGGCCGCCTCGGCCCGGCTGACCGCCGCCTCGACTCTCAGGAGATCCACCCGGGCCGCTTTCCCCTCCCCCAGGAACTGCTCCACCCGCCGGCGCTCCGCTTCCAGGGCCTCGCTCTGGCGGCGGGCGGCCTCCAGGAGCTCCTGGCCGGTGAGGACCGCCAGATAGGCGGCGGACACCTGGAGGGTCACCTCCATGGCCCACCTCCCCACCCCGATGCCCGCGGCCTCCTCCCCCGCCCGGGCGCTTTCGATGCGTGCGCTCCGGGTGCCCCCGTCGAAGAGGGTGTAGCTCAGGGCCAGGCTCCCCTGCACCAGGCTCCGGTCGAACTCCGGGGGGTGCATGGGATCGAAACCGTGAAGGGGCGCCACCACCATGGGCTCCTGGAAGCGGGCCAGCGACCCCTGGGAGGAGAGGGTGGGCAGGAGGGCGCTTCGGGCCTGGGCGAGCCCCGCCGACGCCATCTCCCGTTGGGCCCGGGCCTGGCCCACGGCGGGGTGGGTCGCCAGGGCCAGCGCCACGGCGTCCGGGAGCGTAAGGGCGGCCCCGGCACCGGGCCGGGCGTCACCGCCCCCCTGGCCCACCAGGCTCCCCGGCGGAAAGGCCAGGGCCAGAACCCCCAGGAGCAGCAACACTCGCCTTCTCATTCGTCTTCCTCCTCCCGTGCCAGGAGGGCCCGGCGCAGGACGGCAATGGCGTGGTTCTCCGGCGACCGCATGGGCAGGGGAAGCCCCAAGGAGCGCAGATCCTCCCGCTTCAGGACCGGGGGGATCACGGAGAGGTAGATGGGCTGGGAGAGGACGGTCAGAGCCTGCAGGACGGGGTCCCCGGGAACGATCGATCCGTCGGCGTGTCCCTCCTCCAGGATGGCGGCGAGGGTGCCGATCATGGCCCGGATCACGGCCAGGACCTCCCGAGCCGGGTTGTCCCCGATGACCAGCTCCTGAACCATGAAGCGGGGCATGTCCGGGTGCTCCGCCAGATGCTGGAACATCCCCCGTACCAGGAGCTCCAACCGGGCCATGGGGGGTACGGGGAGCTTCCTGACCCCCTCCAACCGGGTCCCGAGCGGGCCCAGGCACTCCTCCAGGACGGCCCTGTAGAGGCCCTCCTTGCTCTCGAAGTGGTAGGTGACGGCCCCCAGGTTCACCGCGGCCTCGGAGGTCAGGGCCCGGACCGAGGTGCCCTGGAAGCCATGGGCGGCGAAGAGGCGCCGCCCCACCTCCAGGAGACGTCGCCGGGTCTCGTGGGTCTCCGTTTCCGGCGCCAGCTCCTCCCCGCCCGGGCCCCCCCCCGGGAGCCCGTTCTCCGGGAGCCCCTCTTCCCTGGTCTCGGGTCGCGCCGTCTCATTCATACGTTTGTATGAATACCTACCCCGGCGGCATCCGTCAAGAGGCCTCACCGGGGAGGCGACCTGCGCCCCCTTCCCTACATCACTCCCCCGGTGTGGCACTCGGCGCAGTTCACCATCTTCCACAGCTCCCCGATGTCCACCGGGTGCTGGAACTCCAACCCCGCCGGGGTGATGGTCTCGGCCTGCGGCCCCGTCCCTTGCCCGATGATCACGTGGCAGGCGTTGCAGTCGTGGGTGATGACCTTCCCGTCCTCGCTCACGTGCTCCCCGTCATGGCACCGGTAGCACCCCGGGAAGAGGGTGTGGCCCAGGTTGGAGGGGTAGGCCCGCCAGTTCACCTTCATCTCCGGGAAGAAATTGTCCTGGTAGATGGCATGGACGGCGGTGACGGCCTGCTCCACCAGGGCCGCGTCGACCCCGCCGGCGTACTCGGCCGCGAGGGAGTCCCCGATGGCGGCCAGCGCCGCCTCCGTGGTCTCGTACTCCGCCGTGAGCAGGGCGGTGGCGGTGCGCTTGATGAAGGGAAGCTCGGCGCTGATCCTCCCCGTGCTCATGGCCAGGTTGACCGCCCGGGCGGGGGCCTCGTAGATGTGGGAGGGGCGGTTGTGGCAGTCGATGCAGTCCATCTGCCGCATCTCGTGCGCCTCCACCTCATCCGGCGGCAGGGGTGCGCTCCGGGATTGGTAGACCGTTACGTTCCCCTCCCGGTCCGTGGTCCTCACCCAGGGGATCACCTGCCGGGCGGAGTCGGTGGCGACGTACTCCACCTTGTTCAGGATGTTCATGTGCCAGTGGATGCCCCCGGCCCGCCCGAATTCGGGGTCCCCCCCCCCGATCTTCATGAGGAGGCGGATCGTCCAGGCCGTATTGGCCTCGTCGCTGAAGAAGTGGTCGTTCACCCGCTCCACGTTCCCGAAGAACTTGCTGGGCCAGTGGCATTGCTCGCAGGTGTCCTGGGCCGGGCGCAGGTTCTCGATCGGGGTGGGGATGGGGCGGGGGTAGACGTTGGCCAGGGTGGCGTACACCTGGTAGGCCCCCGAGAGCTTGGATTTCACGAACCACCCGGCACCCGGGCCGATGTGGCACTGGACGCAGGCCACCCGGGCGTGGGGGGATCCCTGGTAGGCCGTGAACTCGGGCTTCATCACCGTGTGGCAGGTCTGGCCGCAGAACTCCGTGGACTCGGTGAAGTGGAAGGTCCGGTAGCTTCCCACGGCGCTGGTGAGGAAGAAGAGGAAGGTGACGGTCCCCACCACCACGAACACCATCCTGTGCCGGTCCACGTTGAAGTCGATGACGGGGTGTTTGAGGATCTCCCCGGCGGCGATGCGCCGCCGGCGGCGGCGCTCCAACAGCGTCCCCACCGCGATGAGAAGCAACCCGCCCACCAGGAAGGCCGGGGCCACCATGTAGGTGAGGATCCCCAGGTAGGGGTTGGGAAACCCCTGGTTCACGTCCATGGCGATGAGCGCCAGCACGGCGAAGAAGCTGCTGGCGGCCAGGATCATCCCGATCAGGCTGACCCAGTTCTGCCACAAGGAAGGGGGCCTGGCGCCGGGAGGAGGGGTCGTCGAAGTGGGCTCGGGCATGCGTCTTCTCAAGGAATGGGGAGGTCGGGGCGATACTGGGGGGCGCCGTGTCGCGGGGCCCGGCCGACCCGGGCCTTCGGCCCGTTCCGGCTGCGGAACACGCTCCCGGGCCGTCCTGGGGAAGACCGGGTGGGATCGGGATCCGTGTGACGCCCGCCCCAGGGGTCCAGCCGAGGGAACGGGCGGAAGGACGGTAGGGGACCGCCGTGGCCTGCGCAAGTCGAGGGGAAGGCCGCAGGGTCCCTTCCCCTCCCTGGCCCCCGCTTCCCACGCTTGCGGTTATTCACGATCTTGTCCCGGCTCATCCCGGCAGCGGATCAGAACCCCGACATGCTCAACATCCTCCTGATGGTGGCCGAGCTGTACTTCCTCGGCTTCACGGCCCTGGTGCTCCACGCCCAGAGCCGGAGGTTCGGCTTGGCCCCCATCCTCTTCTTCCTGGCGGGGGCCGTGGGCATGCTCCACGCCATGAGCCCCATCGAGGCCCAGGTGGCCCTGGGGGAAGGGTACGTGGTGGTCTCCAGCATGACCCAGGTGCCCGTGATCCTGATGATCCTCCTGGTGCTCTATGAGGTGGAGGGGACCGCGGCGGCCCGGGTGGCCATCCTGGGGATCGTGGGGATCAGCCTCCTGGTCCTGGCCCTCCAACTGGTCGTGGACCTCCACATGGCCCTCCCCGGAAGCAAGAACCTGTCCGGCCTTCCCGCCGACAGCCCCGTGTTCGGCTGGTCCTGGCGTTTCACCTCCGCCTCCGTCATCGCCTTCCTCGGGAGCCTCCTGGCCATCGTCATCGTCCACCAGTTCCTCTCCACGGCCCCTTCCTGGCTCCCCTCCTGGGTAGCCCCCGGGGGAGCCCTCATCTCGGCCCTGATCCTGGACGAGATCGTGTTCAGGTCCATGGCCTTTGGGCCCGAATCCGTCCTCCGGGGCCCCTTCGCGGCCTCCTTCGGCAAGATGGCCGCCGGCGCCCTCCTCTGGCCCCTGGCGGCCCTCTACCTGAGGAGGGTGGCCCCGAAGCTGGACGGATACATGGGGACCCGGGACCGGCGTCCTCTGGAGGTGATCTTCGGATCCTACCGGAGCCAGGAGACGGCCTTGCGGGTGACCAAGGCGGAGCGGGAGCGGGCGGAGGAGGCGCTGGAGGCCAGCGAGCTGCGGTTCCGGACCACCTTCGAGCGGGCGGGGGTGGGGCTGGCCCACACCGACACCACGGGCCGGATCCGGCTGGCCAACAGGGCGATGTGCCAGATGCTCGGTTACTCCGAGGCGGAGCTGAAGGGGATGGAGTGGAAGGCCATCACCCATCCGGACCACCGGGCGGAGAACCTCAAGGAAACCACCCGGCTCCTGGCCGGGGAGGCGGAGAGCTTCGAAACAGACAAGCGTTACCTGAGGAAGGACGGCTCGGACGTCTGGGCCCACACCACGGTGTCCCTCGTCCGGGAGCCCGCGGGCGGCGAGGCACCCTACTTCGTGGTGGCCGTGGAGGATCTCACGGAGCGAAGAGCCACGGAAGAGCGCCTCCGCCAGCTCCAGAAGATGGAGGCGGTGGGCCAGCTCACCGGAGGGATCGCCCACGACTTCAACAACCTCCTCACGGTCATTATGGGGGGCATCGAGCTGGGGATGGAAGAGGAGCCCGGAGGAGAGGAGCAGCGGAAAGCCCTGAACGCCGCCCTGGAGTCCGCCATGAGAGGCGCAGCGCTCACCCAGCGCCTGCTGGCGTTCTCCCGCAAGCAGGCCCTGCGCCCCACCGCCCTGGACCCCCAGGCCCTTCTCCAGGGCTTGCGGGAGCTGCTGGCCAGGACCCTGGGAGAGACCATCGCGATCCAGATCGAGTCAGATCCCGACGTGGGGCGCTGTCTCGCCGACCAGGCTCAGATGGAGAACGCCATCCTGAACCTCTGTCTCAATGCCCGGGACGCCATGCCGGAGGGAGGCCGCCTGTACCTTCGCGCGGACCGGGTGCGGGTGGCCCCCGAACACCTGCCCGTCCCCGAGGCACTCCCCGGCGAGTACGTGAGGATCTCGGTCACGGACACCGGGAAGGGGATCCCCTCCGACCATCTGGACAGGATCTTCGAGCCGTTCTTCACCACCAAGGAGACCGGCAAGGGGAGCGGGCTGGGCCTCTCCATGGTCTACGGGTTCACCCAGCAGTCGGGAGGGTTCGTCACCGTGGAGAGTGAGGAGGGGCAGGGAACAGGGGTACGGATGCACTTGCCCGGGACGCTGGCCGGGCCCACCTGACCCCAGCCGGCCTCGCGCGGCCGCGGCGTTCCCGTCTCCTACTCATACCGCAGAGCCTGCATGGGATCCACCCGCGACGCGCGCAGCGCCGGCAGGTAACCCGCCCCCAGGGCCACCAGGGTCAGGAGGACCGCCGACGCCACCAGCACCACCGGGTCGTGCCCCTCCATCTCGAACAGGAGGGACTGGGCCCCGCGTCCCAACGCCACCGCCCCCAGGATTCCGACGATCCCACCCATCAGGGTCATGACCCCCACCTGGCGCAGCACCATCCCCCGCACCCTGGGGCCGGCCGCCCCCAGGGCCATGCGCAGCCCGATCTCACGGGTGCGCTGGGCCACGGAGTAGGCCAGGACCCCGTAGAGGCCGATGGCGGCAAGCAGGGTGGCGAGAACGGCGAAGGCCGATGCCAGGGTGCTGATCATCCGGTCCATGAAGACGTTCTCCCTCACCTGGTCCTCCAGGGTCTTCAGCTCCTCCACCGGAAGGTTGGGGTCGAGCCCCTTCAGGACCTCGGGGATGGCCCGAAGGACCGGGGCAGGATCCGTCCCGGTGCGGAGGTAATAGGTCAGGAAGCCGACCCCCGGGTCCTGGCGGTAGGGCGTGAAGAAGAGGGGCGGGACCACCTGCTTCACCTCGCTGTACTTGGCGTCCTGGACGACGCCGATGATCTCGGTGTCCAGCTCTCCGCCCCGGCCTCTCCTCATCCGCTTTCCCACGGCGTCCCGGGGATCGAGCCCGAACTTCCTGGCGAAGGCCTCGTTGATGATGGCGACCCTGGGGGCGCCTCCGGCGTCGGCGCGGGTGAACTCCCGGCCGGCCAGAAGGCGGATCCCCACGGTGCTGAAGTACGCCGTGCCGACCTCGTTGTAGCGAGCGTTGGCGTCCGTGTCTGGGCCCGATTCGAATCCCTCCACCGACACGTCGTTCCCCCAATTGCTCCCCGCCAGAAGGGGGACCAGCCCCTGGGACACACCCGTGACTCCTGGCAGGGCCGCCAGCGCCTCCTCGAGGTTGTCGAAGAGGGCCGCCGAGCGCTCCGGCTCGTAGCCGTTGAGCTCGGGGGAGATGCCGAAGGTGACCAGGTTGGCGGTGGCCAGGCCCAGCTCCACCCGGCTCACGTTGGCCAGGCTTTTGATGAAGAGCCCCGCCCCCGCCAGCAACGCCATGGAAAGGGCGATCTGGGCGGTGACCAGGGCGGTGCGGAAGCGGGCGGCGGCACGGGCGCCCGCGGGCTGGCCGGAGCTCGCCCTGAGGATCGTGACCAGGTCCGAGCGAGTGGCGTGGAGGGCCGGATACAGGCCGAAGAGAACGCCGGTGGCGAGGGACAGGGCCCCGGCGAAGAGGAGCATGGACGGGCGAAGCCCGATGGTGATCATCTCGCCCGCCTCCGGCGGGAGGAGGGACCCGATGAACCCCAGCGTCCAGGAGGCCACGAAGAGGCTGGCCGCTCCCCCGACGAGCGCCAGGAGGAGGGACTCGGTGAGGAGCTGCCGGAGGAGTTGGGAGCGGCCCGCTCCCAGGGACCCCCGGAGCGCCATCTCCGGTGCACGATGAGCCCCCCGGGCCAGGAGGAGGTTGGCGATGTTGGCGCAGGCGATGAGGAGCACGATCCCGGTGATGGAGAAGAGGAGGATGAGGGGCACCCGGGCTTCGGTGTGAATGGAGCTCTGCCCCTGCGGGCCGGGCTCCACCTGGATTCCCTTGGCCCGGAACTGCGCCATGGTCTGGTCGCTCATCCCCTCCTGGAGAGGAGCCTCCACCTCGTTGACGATGCCCCGGTAGAGAGCGGTGAGCTCGGCCCGGGCCTGCTCGATGGAGAGGCCGGGCTTCATCCGGGCGAAGAGGTAGGCCCAGTAGCTGCGCCGGTTCTCGAAGCCCTCCCACCCCGGGCTCATGAGGGCCCGCATCGTGAGGGGAACGAACACGTCGGGGTGCGTCCCCAGGGTGGTTCCCCTGAATCCCTCCGGCGCCACCCCCACGATGGTAAGGGGTTGGCCGTTCACGACGATGGTCCGGTCCAGCACGCCGGGGTCGGACCCCAGACGGGTCTCCCAATAGCCGTGGCTGAGGACCACCACGAAGTGGGCGCCGATGGCCTGGTCGTCCCGGGGCGCCAGGAGCCGGCCCAGGGCGGGCTGGACCTCGAGCACCGGAAAGTAGGAACCCGACACCAGCATCCCCTCGCCGCTCTCGGTCTGCCCCTCGAACGCCAGGTTCGCGCCGAACTGGACGTGGGCGGCGATGCCCGTGAAGCTCTGCTGCTTCTCCTCGAGGTCCCGGAACATGGCGTAGCTGAACACCTGGTCGCAGTCCCCCGCCTGGTTGCACGACTGGGACCCGTGCTTCGGGCCGGGGGCGCCGAGGTTCACGAGGCGGCCCGGCTCCGGGACCGGAAGGGCGCGAAGGAGCATCTGGTCGAAGAGGGAGTAGATGGCCGCATTGGCCCCGATCCCCAGCGCCAGGGAGAGAACGGCCACGGCGGTGACGAAGGGGGTCTTGAGGAGGGTCCGGAAGGCGAGCCTCACGCTGGTCATGCGTTTCCTCTGCGCTGGCGATGTTCAGAAGGGAGGTCGGCGCGAATCGCGTCCATCATGAGTAGGACGGGGTTTCGCCGAAAAAGGTTCGGCCGGGGAAGCCTGGGTCCCGGCCCGGGAGCCGGCGCACGAAACCCTCCCGGAGGTCGGGGAGTACAAGGACGCCCCTTTGTTCTGCCAGACCCCGGGACCTCCCATCCCGGGACGGGTGGTCCCTGTCGGTGGGCCCTTCCCTCCGGTTCCTGGATTCCGGGAGGGTACAGGGGTATTTCCTTTCCCAGGTGGGCCTCGCTTCCCGCCGGAACCAGGAGTTCACGGGAGGGGCGGGGATCCACATCGGGTGGGATGGCGGGTTCTTCCAGCCCCAGGCGTTCGGCCGCTTCCAGACCCTTCGGGGGTGGAACTTCGCGACCGTGGGGGTCGGGATGCGGTTGGAGCTCTCCTCGGGAGAGGAGGACGGCCGGCCCGGGCCGGCGGGATTCAGAAGGGAGTAGCGAGAAACCGCAGGATCCCGCCCGCCTGCTCTCCCGCCTTCTCGATGCAGGCGTTCATGCTGATCCCGTAATAGGAGCTCCCGGCCACCAGGAGGCCGGGGTGCCGCGCCAGGGCCTCGTGGATCCGATCCAGGCGCCCCTGGTGCCCCACCGTATACTGCCCGATCCCCAGGCGCCAGCGGTAGATCCGGGCGAAGAGGGGCTCGGCGGTGAGGCCCATCGTGGCTCGCAGGTCGCCGCGGACGATCCCGACGAGATCCTCGTCGGAGAGGGCATTGGCCCCGGGGTCGTGGGCGCCCCCGATCATGGCCCGGAGAAGCACCTTCCCTTCCGGCGCCCGCCCCGGGAAGATGCTGGAGTCCCAGAGGCATCCGAGGATACGGGGGCCCGTGCCCCGGGGGACCAGAAAGCCGAACCCGTCGGGGGCGCCTCCCATGGCGGCGGCGTCCAGAGCCAGCGCCACCACGGCCAGGGGAGCGGTACGGATCTCCCCGACGGCGCGCGCCAGGCCGGCGTCGAGGCCGGAAAGGAGGGGAACCGCCTTGGGGGCGGGCACGGCCAGGAGCACCACGTCGGCCGGGACGGCCTCGCCGGCGGCAAGGCGGAGGAGCCAGCGGGCCTCGGACCCGACCCCCGGCGCAACGCCCTGCGCCCCGCCGGAATCGCCGGCCACCGCCGCGCCTCCGCCCCGCTCCACCCCCACCACCTCCACACCCAGGCGCACCACTTCCCCCAGCTCCCGGGCAGCGGCCCGGGGGAGGGTGTCCAGGCCATCCTTGAAGGAGGTCAGGGTTCCTCCCGGGCCTGCCGGGCCCCCCGGCCGGGTGAGATCCTGCGCCTCCTCCCCCCGGGCCCGGCGGGCCGCCACCTCCCGCTTGGCCGCCCGGCGCTCCTTCATGCGGGCCAGCATCGCCTTCACCAGCCCCCCGTGGCGCGCCTCCATGGCCGCCATCTTGGGGAAGGAGGAGGCCAGGGAGAGCTCCCGCACGTTGCCCGCGAAGACCCCGGAGACCATGGCGTCGATGAGGACCGAGGCGGCCTCCTGGCCGATGCGCCGGGAGGCGAAATCGAAGATCGTCTCGTCGGTGTCCGGGGGCCGTGGCCGGGCGAAGGGCTCCCCGAGCACACGCAGGCGTCCCGGGAGGGAGAGGACGGGGCTCCCGAGGAAGGAAACGGGCCCGACGGGGAGGAGATGGAGCTTCCCGTGGCGGAAGAGGTAGCGCTTGGCGGCGGACTCGTCCGCCTTCTGGACCTCTCCCTCCAGCCCCAAACGCCGGACCAGGGCCGGGGTGGCGGGGATGTTGTCCAGGTAGCCGTTGGGCCCGCGTTCGATGATGAAGCCGTCTTTTCGGCGGGTGCGGATGTTCCCCCCGGGATCGTCGGAGGCTTCCAGCACGGTGACCCGGAGGCCGCCAGGGACCTCCCCGGCCCGGTCTCTCAGGTGCAGCGCGGTGGCGAGGCCGGCGATCCCCCCACCCACGATGACGACGCGCTTCATGGGGTCGCGGCTCCGGCCGGGCCTGCCATGGACTCGCCCCGCAGGGGGGGCCCGGGACGCCGCACCCTCATACCGTCCGACTGAAGACGGGATTCTCCGCCGCCTTGGCCTCCAGGTAGCGGTCGAACGCCATGCAGACGTTGCGCACGAAGAGGCGCCCCTCTTCCCTCACCCGGAGCCCTTCGGAGCCGAGCTCCACGACCCCCGCCTCCCGGAGCCCGCGCAGGGCCTCCAGCGAGCGGGCGAAGTAGGCGTCGAAGTCCACCCCGAAGCGCCGGGCCACGTCGTCCTTCCCGATCCAGAAGTTGCACATGATCTGCTGGATCACGTACTGCCGCACCCGGTCGTCGGCGTTCAGGAGGTACCCGCGGCTCACCGGAAGGCGGCCGGCGTCCAGGGCCTCGTAGTAGGTGGAGAGCTTCTTCTCGTTCTGGAAGAACGCCCCCTGCACGTCCCCGATTCCGCTGATCCCCACGGCGATCATGTCCGAGGCCGGCATGACCGTGTAGCCCATGAAGTTACGGTAGAGCCGGCCCTCCCGGGCCGCCACCGCCAGCTCGTCGTCGGGGAGCGCGAAGTGGTCCATCCCGATGGGCTCGTACCCCGCCTCCAGGAAGCGCTCCATGGCGGTGAGGTAGAGCTGGAGCTTCAACTCCGGCGACGGGAGCGTCTCCTGGTCCATCTTCTTCTGGTGCCCCTTGATCCAGGGGACGAAGGCGAAGGAGTACACCGCCACACGGTCGGGACGGAGCCCGATGATCCGGGCCAGGTTGGAGTCGAAGGTCGCGAGCTTCTGCTCCGGGAGCCCGTAGATGAGGTCCAGGTTGACCCCCTCGGTGAACCCCACCTTCCTCGCGTACGCCATGAGCTCGGCGGTCTGCTCGTACGTCTGGTTGCGGGTGATGGCCGCCTGCACCTCGGGGGTCAGGTCCTGCACCCCCATGCTCAGTCGGTTGAACCCCAGCTCGGCCAGCCGGTCGAGGTGGTCGTGCGAGGTGACGCGCGGATCCACCTCGATGGCGATCTCGGCTCCCTCGGCGAGATGGAAGTGCTCCCGGACCTTCGCCATGAGGTCGGCGAGCTGGCCGGGGCTGAAGTAGGTGGGGGTTCCGCCCCCCCAGTGCATCTGCACCACCCGGCGCCGGTCCGGGAGGAGACCCGCGATGCGCCCGACCTCCACCTTCACGTACTCCAGGTACTTCTCGGCCACGGGCATGTGGGGGGTGATGACCACGTGGCACCCGCAGAAGAGGCAGCGGTGCTCGCAGAAGGGGAGGTGGGCGTAGAGGCTCAAGGGGGCGTCGGCCCCCCGGGCGTTGGCTTCCGCCAGCTTCCCCCGATAGGCCTCCTCACCCACCCCGGCGTGGAACTCCACCGCCGTGGGGTAGGAGGTGTACCGGGGCCCGGGGCGATCGAAGCGCCGGATCGTGTCCATATCCACATGGAACCGCGAGCCGCTCATCCCGCGTGCTTCCCCTCCGTCCACTCGTGGACCTTGTCCACCAGAAAGGCCAGGGCATCAGGATCGGTGTGCCGCTCGATGCCGTGCCCCAGGTTGAAGATGTGCCCGGGGGCGTCCCCGGCCTCCTCCAGCACCCGCCGGATCTGCCGGCCCAACTCCTCCCGGGGAGCGAAGAGGGCCGCCGGGTCCAGGTTACCCTGGACGGCGATCCCCGGTCCCACGATCGCCCGGGCATCGGAGAGGGGGAGGCGCCAGTCCACCCCCAGCACGTGGGCGCCGACACCGGCGGCGTCGGCCATGAGGGTGGCCCCATGGTTGGGGAAATAGACCAGGGGAAGCCCCAGGTCCTTGAGCCCGTCCAGCGTCCGTTTCGCCGCCGGGAGCGCGAAGGCGCGGAACTCCCAGGGGCTCAGGAGCCCCGCCCAGGAGTCGAAGACCATGAGGGCCTGGGCCCCGGCCTCGGCCTGGGCCCGGAGATAGGCGACCATGGTGTCGGCCAGCATGCCCAGGAGCCTCGCCCCCGCCTCGGGCTGGGCAAAGAGAAAGGACTTGGCCCCGATGAAGGTCTTGGAGCCCCGCCCCTCCACCACGTAGCAGAAGAGGGTCCAGGGTGCCCCGGCGAAGCCGATCAACGGTGCCGACTTCGGGAGCTCGCCCCGGAGGATCCGGATGGCGTCCATCACGAAGGGGACCGTCTCGTGAGGGTCCGCCACGTGGAGCCGGTCCACATCGGCGGGGGTCCGGACGGGATTGGCGATGACCGGGCCGGGGTCGAATTCCAGCTCGATCCCCATCCCCTCCACCGGGGTCATGATATCGCTGAAGAGGATGGCCGCGTCCATTCCGAAACGGCGGATGGGCTGCAGCGTCACCTCCGCCGCCAGCTCCGGGGTCTTGGTGAGGGTGAGGAAGTCCACCTTCTCCCGCACCGCCCTGTACTCCGGCAGGTAGCGCCCCGCCTGCCGCATGATCCACACGGGGGTGTGGGGGACGGGCTTCCGGCGGCACGCCGCCAGGAAGGGCGGCTCGAAGGTGCCGTCATCCCCCGCCGCGGCGGTGGCGGCGGTTCTGCTGGGCCTGGGCATGGGCTCGAAAAGGCTCACGCTCCGCCTTCTTCCTGGAAGACCTCCGCCAGCACTTCGGCGGCGGCAGCCAGCGTTTCGGCGATGTCGTCCTCGGTGTGGGCGGCGGAGAGAAAGAGGGCCTCGAAGGGGCTGGGCGCCAGGTAGAAGCCCCGCTCCAGCATCCCCCAGAAGAACCGCCGGAACGCAGCCCGGTCGGAAACCGCCGCGCTGTTCCAGTCCGTCACCGGGTCCGGTGTGAAGAAGAGGGAGGCCATGGAGCCCACCCGGTTCCAGGTGAGGGGATAGCCCTTCCCCCCGACCAGCCGGCCGATCCCCTCATCCATCTGCCGGCCCCGCTCCTCCAGGAGCCCGTACAGCCCGGGATGCTCCTTGAGGTAGCGGAGCGCCGCCGTTCCCGCCGCGGTGGCCAGGGGGTTCCCGGAGAGGGTCCCGGCCTGATAGACGGGGCCATCCGGGGCGATCATGCGCATGAGGTCCTCCCGGCCCCCGTAGGCCCCCACCGGGAGCCCGCCCCCGATGACCTTCCCCAGGGTGGTGAGGTCCGGCTTCACGCCATAGAGCTCCTGGGCGCCTCCGGGAGCGAGGCGGAACCCGGTCATCACCTCGTCGAAGATCAGGATGGCCCCTTCCCGGGTGCAGACCTCCCGCAGCCCCTGCAGGAAGCCCTCCGCCGGAGGCACGCACCCCATGTTACCCGCCACCGGCTCCACCATGACGCAGGCGATCCGCCGGGGGTTGGCGTCGAAATGGGCCCGAACCGAGGGCAGGTCGTTGTAGTCCGCCACCAGGGTGTCCTGGGCGGCCCCTTTGGTGACGCCGGGGCTGGAGGGGACCCCCAGCGTGGCGGCCCCGGAGCCCGCCTCCACCAGGAAGGCATCGGCATGGCCGTGGTAGCCGCCCCGGAACTTGATCATCTTGGGCCGCCCGGTGGCGGCCCGGGCCAGGCGGAGCGCGCTCATGGTGGCCTCGGTCCCGGAGCTCACCAGCCGCACCAGCTCCACCGAGGGAACCATCTCCACCACCAGCTCCGCCAGCTCGATCTCCCGAGCCGTGGGAGCCCCGAAGGAAGTTCCCAGCTTCAGGGCCTCGTAGACCGCCCGGCGGACGTCCACATGGTTGTGCCCCAGGAGCATGGGACCCCAGGAGCCCACGAAGTCCAGGTACTCGTTGCCGTCGGCGTCGGTGATGCGGGCGCCGTCCGCCCGGACGATGAAGAGGGGATCCCCCCCCACGCTCCCGAACGCCCGCACGGGGCTGTTCACCCCGCCGGGAATGAGCTGGCGGGCCTTGTCGAAGAGCTTCCGGCTGAGCGCGTTCCTGGGCATCACTTCCCTCCCAGCCAGCGGGCCACGTCCTTGGCGAAGTAGGTGAGGATCATGTCGGCGCCGGCCCGCTTGATCCCCAGCAGGCTCTCCAGGGCGATGCGCTTCTCGTCCACCCACCCCCGCTCCGCCGCCGCCTTGATGAGGGCGTACTCTCCGCTCACCTGATAGGCCGCGGTGGGCAGGCCGAAAGCGTCCTTCACCCGGC
Source organism: Gemmatimonadales bacterium (assembly GCA_041309685.1). Classification (GTDB taxonomy): domain Bacteria; phylum Gemmatimonadota; class Gemmatimonadetes; order Longimicrobiales; family Gaopeijiaceae; genus JBFYZD01. The sequence continues at coordinate 26,610 of JBFYZD010000326.1, forward strand.
GGATCACGTCCAGGTACGGCCCCGCGGGCTTCACCATGACGATGTCCGCCCCCTCCTCGATGTCCAGCTCCACCTCCCGCAGCGCCTCCTCCGCGTTGGCGGGGTCCATCTGATACGCCTTGCGGTCCCCGAAGGCGGGCGTGGAATGGGCGGCCTCCCGGAAGGGACCGTAGTAGCCCGAGGCGTACTTGGCGGCGTAGGCCACGATGGGCGTCTGGATGTAGCCCGCCTCGTCCAGCGCCTCCCGGATGGCCCACACCCGGCCGTCCATCATGTCCGAGGGGGCCACGGCGTCGGCCCCCGCCTGGGCATAGGTCAGGGCGGCCTGGGCCAGGAGGTCCAGGGTGGGGTCGTTCTCGACTTCGCCGGCCTCGGTGAGGAGGCCGCAGTGCCCGTGGCTGGTGTACTCGCACATGCACACGTCGGCCCAGAGGAGGAGGTCGGGCACCTCCTTCTTGATGGCCCGCAGTGCCTGGGGCACCAGCCCCTCGGGGTTGTAGGCCTCGGTGCCTCCGGGGTCCTTGGCCTCGTCGTCGGGGACCCCGAAGAGGATGACGGCGGGTATGCCCAGGTCACGGATCCCGGCGGCCTCCTTCACCATTTCGTCCACGGAGAGCTGGGACACCCCCGGCATGCTCCCCACGGGGTTGCGCACGCCCTCGCCGGGGACCACGAAAAGGGGGAGGATGAGGTCGTCCACGGAGAGGGAGGTCTCCCTCACCATACGGCGCCAGTTCTCGTTTCTCCGCAGGCGCCGGGGGCGCTGGGTGGGGAATCCCATGGTCGTTTCAGCCTTTCGCTTTCGGTGTGCGTCGTTTCGTCAGACTGGGCGGCGGAGGGCTGCCCCTCCCACCTTCAAGGCCGCCCGGGCCAGGCTCTCCAGGGTGGCGTCCTCGGCCACCACGATCCTCCTCCACCCCACTCCTTCCAGGGCCCCCGCCGTGGTGGGGCCCATGGCCGCCGCCGGGACGGACCGGGCCAGGGGTTGGAAGAGCTCCTCCCCCAACCCCGACCTCACGGACCCCAGCGCGGACGGGCTGGTGAAGGTCACCACCTGCACCTCTCCGCCTTCCACGTCTCGCCGGCAGGCCTCCCGGTCCAGAGGTACGGCCACGGTCCGGTAGGCGGTCACCTGATCCACCATCGCCCCCAGCTCCCCCAGGCCCCGAGGGAGAGTGTCCCGAGCGATGGCGCTGGCAGGGAAGAAGACCCGGGCGCCTCCGGCGTCCCCGGCCGCCCGGAACGCCTCCACCAGACCCTCCCCCCGGGCGTCCGCCGGCACCCGGTGCACCGGCCACCCCGCCGCCAGGAGCGTCGCCCTTGTGGTGGGCCCGACCGCCGCCATCCTCACCCCCACGGGCGCACCGGCCACCCGGTCCACCACCGCCTCCACCGCCCGGGGGGAGGAGAAGCAGATCCAGTCGTACCATCCCAGCCGCCGCAGGGCGGCCAGCAGAGGGCCCGGATCCTCCGGGGGCGCGAAGGCGATGCTACCCCAGTGGAGGACGCGGGCTCCCCCCTGGCGCAGATGGGTGGTGAGGGGGCCGTCCGCATCCTCCACCCGGGTGACGACGACGCCGATGCCCGGGTGGGACACCCCCTCAGCGTCCACCGTCCGCCTTCCGGATCTCCCGGAGGATGTCCTCCCCTCCCCGGGCGAGGAGATCTTCGGCCAGGACGACACCCAGCATCTCCGGCTCCGCCGCCGGACCCCGCATCTCCCCCTCCACCGCCCGGTTCCCGTCCAGGGAACAGATCACGCCCCGGAGGCTCAGCTCCTCCTCCCCATCCGCCCGGGCCAGGGCGCCCACGGGGACGTGGCACCCCCCCTCCAGCCTCCGGAGAAGAGCCCGCTCCGAGGCAGTGGCGGCCCGGGTGGGAGGGTGATCCAGGGCGCCCACCCAGGAGGCGGTGCGGGGATCGTCCGCCCGGGTCTGCACCGCCACGGCACCCTGGGAAACGGCGGGCAGGACGTGCTCCAAGGGGAGGAAAGCGCTGATCCGGCTCTCCATCCCCAGCCGCTTGACCCCGGCTGCGGCCAGGACGATGGCGTCGTAGCCTCCCTCGTCGAGCTTGCGAATGCGGGTGGGAACGTTCCCCCGGAGCTCCGCCAGCTCCAGGTCAGGCCGCCAGCGGGCCAGGAGGGCGCGGCGCCGGAGGCTGCTGGTGCCTACCCGGGCACCCGGTGGGAGGGCGAGGGGCTCCATCCCCTCCCTCACGACGAGGACGTCCCGGGGATCCTCCCGCTCCAGGACAGCCCCCAGGGTCAACCCTGCCGGAATGGCCGTGGCCAGATCCTTCAGGGAGTGCACGGCCACGTCCACCCGGCCATCCAGGAGGGCCTCCTCGATCTCCTTCGTGAAGAAGGCCTTCCCCGGGAGCTGGGAGAGGGGCACGTCCTGGATGCGGTCGCCCTCGGTCCTGATGAGGACCAGCTCGGTGGGAGGGGCCCCGGGGAGGGTTCTCAGGGCGTCCGCCACGTGCTCGGCCTGCCACCGGGCCAGGGCCGACCCCCGGGTCCCGATGCGGATGGGTCGAGGAGACGGGGTCACGTGCCGTCCTTCTCCTCGTCCGGGTCCCCCTCGTCCCGGCTCTTCTTGAAGGCCTCGACGTCCAACTCGAAGAGCTCCTGGATCGCTACCAGTTTGTCCAACCCGTGCTTGCTGGCGGCCTCGACGTTCCTGATGCGGGTCGTGGGATGGTGCAGGAGCTTGTTCAGAAGGGCCCGGGTGTAGGCCTGGAGGGCCTCCCGGTCCGAAGGATGGAAGTTCTTGGCCTGCCGTTGCATCTCCTGGTCGGCGATCTCCTCGAAACGCCCCCGGAGTGCGCGGATGACGGGCACCATCTCCAGGGACTCGTACCAGGCAATGAACCGATCGACTTCGTCTGCCACGATCCCCTCCACCTTCGGGACCTCCTTGATGCGCAGCGCCCGATTCTGGTTGGCGATGCTCTGCAAGGCATCCAGGTCATAGAGGAACACCCGGTCCAAGGTACCGACCCTGGGATCAATGTTCCGCGGGTTGGAGATATCCACCAGGACCTTGGGCCCCCGGGGGGACCGCTTGAGGACGGCCTCCATCCTTCCCACGTCCAGAATGGGCTCCCGGGCGCCCGTGGCCGTGACCACCACCTGGGCCTCCGCCAGGGCCTGGTCCAGCTCCTCCCAGCGGCGGGCTCGCCCGCCCAGCTCCCGCGCCAGCTCCTCGGCCTTCTCGAAGGTGCGGTTGACCACAGTCAGCGCCTTGGGATGAGCCTCGCTGAAGTGCCGGGCCGCCAGGGCTCCCGTGTCCCCGGCTCCCACGACCAGGACCGGGTAGCGCTCCAGGCGGTCGAGGATCTTCTGGGCCATCTCCACCGCGGCGTAGGCCACCGACACCGTCCCCTTTCCGATCTCCGTCTCGGTGCGGGCCCTCTTGCCCACGTGGACCGCCGCGTTGAAGAGGCGGGTGAGGAGCGCACCCACGGAACGGTGCTTCTCCGCAACCTCGAAGGCCTCCCTCACCTGCCCCAGGATCTGGGGCTCCCCCACCATGAGGGAGTCCACCCCGGCCGCGACCCTGAAGAGGTGCTGCACGGTGTCCCGGCCCGTCCAGGAGTAGGTGTACTTCCCGTTGTTCAGGTGGGTGATGCCCTTGTGGAGGTAGATCGCATCCCGGAGGGCATGGTCCGCCGCCTCCCGGTCCTTCGCCAGGGCGTAGAACTCCGTGCGATGGCAGGTGGACAGGACCGCCATCTCGGGAATGAGGTCGCGGAGCTCCCTCCCATGGGCGTAGAAGGTCCCCATCTCGTCGGGACCGAGCTGGATCTCGTCCCGGACCTTGGCCGGGGCCGTCTTGTGGTTCGCACCGAGGACGATGAGATCCATGGCCCCTAGGAGAACTGATGGAAGGAGGGGAGGATCAGGTTCACGGCCAGGGACGACGCGACCATGAGAATGAAGGCCAGCACGGTGAGGCGCGCCAACTGCCGGTTCGGCCACCGCAGGAAGAACCGGCCGCCCAGGGTTAGGCCGTAGAGGGCCCAGAGCCCGACGGTCAGGAGGAACTTGGGATCGGTGTAGAAGTTTCCCTCCAGCCGCCCCGCGGCGGTGAGCTCCCCCGCCCAGGCGGTCCCCAGGATGATGGCCAGGGTGAACCCCGCCCACCCGAAGAGGACCGCTCCCATGTTCAGCCTGGAGAGGGTCTCCAGATTCGGGAGCCGTCGGAAGAGAAGCCCCACCCTGTGCTTCTTCAGCTCCCGGTAGAGGAGGCAGTACATGGCCCCGTACACCGCCGCCACCGAGAGGGCCACGTACCCCAGAAGGGCCGTAAGGACATGCACGCCGAAGAGGGGGGAGCGGAGGATCTCGTCCACCTCCCGTGTGTGGGTCACGAAGGCGCTGGAAAGGACCTGGAAGAAGAGGACCGGAGCCAGGAGGAAGACCCCGGTGGCCTGGTTCTTCCACCACCGCTCCAGCGCCAGGTAGACCACCACCATGGCGAAAGCCACGAAGGTGAATCCCTCCCAGGCGTTCGCAACCGGCACGTGCCGGAAGGCGAGGGTACAGAGGACCAGGTACGTGAAATGGCCCGCCGCAACCACCATGGTGATGGTAGTGGACCATTTCCGGGCCCACTCCGGCGACTGCATGAAGACCACCAGATAGGCCAGGGCCGCCAGGAGGTATCCCAGCGGCAGGAGGATGTTGAGCAGCTGAAGGGCCGTGAGCACAGGCCTTGTCTTCTCCCCGCGTGCCGAAAAAGGGAACCGCACCCTGAGCCCCGGACACTACCGGCAAGCCAGGGGGCGAACCCTTCTACCTCGAAGTGCCCGAAGGGTGCCCGGACACCGGAGGGAGGGCAGCCCGCCCGGACTCGGGCACCGGCGTGACCAAAGAGTCGGTAAATATGGCCCGGGCGCGGCCCCAGGGGAACCGGGAGAGGCCACCAGGGGCAAAAAGAAGCCGGGCAGGAAGCTGGGATGCTTCCCGCCCGGGGGCGGCCTGCGGGAGGAGGGCTTCCGCCGGGGTGGAGCTACCCCTCCTTGTGGACCCGCTCCACCTCGATGGAGCAGCTCGTCACCAGCGCCGCGATAGCTCCTACCGCCGCCCACACCGGGAAGATGGCGGCTCCCACGACCCCGATGGTGAGGGGGATCTCGATGAGGGTCTTGTCCTCTTCGTTCTTGATGATGATCCGACGGACGTTTCCTTCCTGAAGCAGCTCCTTGACCCTGGCCAGGAGCTTCTCGCCGCCCACCTTGTAGCGCTCTCTCTTCCCGCCGTCCCTGGGTTCCTCCTCGGGGGTGGCCTCGTCGGCCTGGTGGAATTCTTCGGTCATGCCTCCTCCTTGTATCGGACCCTCACACCTCAGGACACCACACCCAACCCCGAGAGAGCCCACACGACGAGCCCCAGTCCGAACACGGCCAGCCGGAGGGTCGTCTCAACCTTCCTGAACATCGCCTCATCTCCTTCTCTTCGAGCTTGTGACGCCTGGTGCTCCGTTCATCCCGGAGCTACCCGTCACTACGGACCCGCCGGTGGAGGGTTTCATCCCGGGGGCCATCGCCGGCACCCCTTTCGGGTTCAACCCGACCGGGGAAGGTAGAGGCGAACCGTGGTGCCTTCCCCGCGCTGGCTCAGGAGGTCCACGTACCCGCCGAGCTGTTTCACGAAGCCGTAGACCATGGAGAGCCCCAGGCCGCTCCCCTTCCCCACTTCCTTGGTGGTGAAGAAGGGGTCGAAGGCCCGCTCCCGGACCGCGGCGTCCATCCCCTCGCCGGTATCAGTGACCGAGAGGAGGACGAACTCCCCGCCCCGCCCTCCCCACTTCCCCACCTCCTCCTCCCCCACCTCGGCGTTTCTCGCCTCGAGGTGAAGGGTCCCTCCCCGGGGCATGGCGTCCCGGGCGTTGACCGCCAGGTTGATGAGGGCGTGCTCCAACTGCCCGGGGTCGGCCTCGATGGCCCAGAGCCCCGGCTGGAACTCAGCGCGGATCTCGATCGTCTCCCCCAGGCTCCGCCGGAGGAGGTCCATGAGGCCATGGACCAGCCTCTCCAGGTCCACGGCCCGGGTGTTGAGGGTCTGCTGCCGGGAGAACGCCAGGAGCCGTTGGGTCAGGAGGGCGCTGCGCTCGGCCGCGCCCATGGCGCCCCGAGCCAACTCCTGGACCTCGTGATCTCCCTTCCGAGCCTCCAGGAGGAGATCCAGGTTCCCCATGATGACCGTGAGGAGGTTGTTGAAGTCGTGGGCCACCCCACCCGTGAGCTGGCCCACGGCTTCGAGCTTCTGCGATTGCCTGAGCTGTCCTTCCAACTCCTCACGGCGGCGCTCGGCCTCCATCCTGTCCCGCACATCCAACATGCTGAAGCGCACCAACCTGCCCTCCTCCGAGGGGAGGCGGGCAAGACGCATCTCAACGGGGATCTCCCGCCCATCCTTCGCCACCAGGCTCCACTTCGTCATGGGCTGCTCCCCAGCCAGGGCCCGGTCCACGAGCCCCCGCAGGACATCCCGGGAGGAGCGACCCTCGGGGAGCAGCTCGGGGCTCCTCCCCCCCAGGGGGGCGATGAGGGATTCCTCCCGGGTCGCGCCCGTCATCTCCAGGAGCTTCTCGTTGACGGTCAGGAACCGATTCGCGTCGGCGTCGTAGATGGAGATCCCGTCGGGAGCCGTCTCCACCAGCGTGCGGAAACGCTGCTCCCGGGCGCGGATGACATCCTCGGCCCGCGCCTTCCGGCGGCGGGCCATCAGGAGGAGCGCCACCACCGCGACCGCCATGCTCCCCACCGGAGCCAGGAAGAGGGGCCGGAGGAAGAGGGGATAGGGCACGGAGAAGTCCACCGCGAGCGGCTCCGAAAGCTGGCCGTTCAAACCCCGGGCCTGGAACTCCCAGAGGTGGGGGCCGTGCTTCAGGTTGTTCGCAGGGGTCGTCCAGAGCTCCCGGTACGTGCCCCAGGCACCCCACCCCCCCCCATCCAGGCGGTCCCGGACCAGGACCTTCGGCCCGGGGACCTCTCCCCGGAAGGCCTGGACCCGAAAGTGGATACGCACCACCCGCCCTTCCACGGTCACGGGGCCGAGCAGCTCCACCTGGGGCGGGGGGCTGGCCTCCTCTCCCCGGTCCAGGATCTGGAGCCCCCCCCCGGTGGTCCCCACCAGGACCGACGATCCGCGGAAGGCCACAGGCCAGCTCCTGACGGGGCTCAGCCCGGAGCTCCCGTCCAGCACGGCATATTCCCCCCCCTTCAGGCGGGCGAGGCCCCCGTCCGTGCTGATCCAGACCACCCCGGAGGAGTCCCGGGCGATCTCGTTGACGTTGTCGTTGGGAAGGTCCGGCTCCCCAGTCCGGTAGCGGACCCTGCCGTCGGGATGGAGGAAACCCAGACCCAGGTGGCTACCGGGACCGTGCCCGATCCAGGCCCCCCCCGCGGAATCCGGGAGGAGAGTGAAGACCCGGCCGTACTCGGCCGTACCCACTCCCTCCTCCAGGCCCCACCCGGACCAGGAGCCGTCCTTCCAACGGGCCGCCCCCCGGAAGGTGCCGAACCAGTAGCTCCCGTCGGGCCCTTCCGCGAAGGCGTAGGTACGGGCGTCCAGGATCCCCCTGTCGTCCACCCACCGCTCCAGGGCACCGTCCTTCCACCGGTAGGCGCCGGCCCCCCGGCTGTCCGGAGGGTTCCCCAGGGAGAGGAACCAGAGGGCGCCGTCCGACGCGGTGACCACCCGGTGCACGAATCCCACGTCCAACCCCTCCGCAGGCCCCACCCGGGACCATCCCTCCTCCGACCAGCGGAAGGCCCCCTCGAAGGCGGCCCCGCTGGTGATCCAGATGGCGCCGGCGTGGTCGGCGGCCAACCCCGTGACCCCCCCCAGCCCTGTTCCCCGGATGGTCCGGACCCACTCCTCCGCCCGGCCATCCCGAAGACGCAGGAGCCCGTCTCCCGTGGCCAGCCAGAGGGTCCCATCGGGCCGGGGGAGGATGCCGTTGATCCGGTTGCGGGGGTCGGGAAAGGGTTGACGAAGGGAGGCCCAACGGTTCAGGGAGCGGCGGAAGAGGTGGATCCCCCGGGCCGAGGCGAACCACAGATCCCCCCGGCTGTCGGCGAACACCAGGGAAACGGCCTCCCGGCGGGAGGCGGGGAGGGAGACGGACCACCATCGCCCCCCTTCCAGCACCCGGACATCCCCGGTCTCATAGATCAGGAACACGAGACCGTCGGAGGTGGTGGCCCCGGAGAGGACCCGGTTCTCCCCTCCGTCGGCCGGCAGCATCACCGCGGAGCCCCCCGGGGGCCAGGTGGCCAACCCCCGGAGTCCCAGTGGCGCATAGAAGTGAGCGAAGCCCCGCCCGTCCGGGGCTTCCCAGAGGACCGGGACGAGGTTATCCCCCTCGGCCGAGCCCCTCAGGAGCCTCCACTCCTCTCCCGTCCTGCGCGCGAGCCCCCGGTCGCCGTTCAGGAAGACCTCCCCCGAGGGGGTGCGCCAGAGGTTGGACGCATAGGCGACGCCTCCCTCCGGGGTGATCTCCCGCAGGCCGGTGGAGTCCGCCAGAAAGACGACGGTCCTCCGCTCGCCGTGGTCCCACCCCGATACCACCAACCCCTGGGAGACGGGCGCCGCTCTGCGCAGGCTGTACCGGGACCCGTCGAGGCCGGGAAGATCCAGGGGCACGAAGCCACCGGATCCACCCGTATAGACCCGGTCCCCCACCACGGCCACCAGGGAACCGCTGGAGTCGGCGGCCAGGGAGCGATGGGGTCCTTGCGGAAGGCCTTCCGCCGGACCCATCCGGTTCCAGGA
>JBFYZD010000327.1:0-9585 GCA_041309685.1 Gemmatimonadales bacterium
GCCGGGGAGTATGCCGACGTGGTTGGAGTTGAGCGTACCGGTCACCAGAAGGTCCCGGTAATCCTCATCCTGGGCATTGACCACGTTGATCAGGTATCGGTATCCCACACCGGCGTACACCACGGAGGCGGGGGAGCCCCCGAGAGTGAGGAGTTGGACGGTGGTGGATACGTCCGAGGTGCCCGCCCACCCGCTGACGGCGACAGGGGAGTACCGGTCGGTGAAGGAGCCATCCCCTACCTGGGCATAGGAGTTGTAGCCCCAGCAGAAGGCCGAGCCGGTAAGCTCCAGGGCACAGGTGTGGATCTCCCCCGCGGCCAGATGGACGAAGCTCCGCCCCCCTGCCACCGGCGTCGGGGTCATGCGGCCAACGCCCGAGCCGTCCCCGAGCTGGCCCAGGTAGTTGGCTCCCCAGCAGAAGGCGGTCCCCGACACGTCAAGGGCGCAGGTGTGGTGCGATCCGGTGGAGAGGTCCACGAAGGGTCCGCCCACCACGGGCCGCGGGGTGTAGGAGCCGGTGGTGCTCCCGTCTCCGAGCTGGCCGTAGCTGTTTCGCCCCCAGCAGAGGATGGTCCCGATCTCCCTCAGCCCGCAGGTGTGGTGGTATCCGGCCTCTATCGCCTTGAAGAGAAACCCCCCCGCCACCGGCGTAGGCAACGTCCGGTCCTGGTCGGTCCCGTCCCCGAGCTGGCCCAGCGCCCCCCCTCCCCAGCAGGCCGCCTCCCCTGAGGCCTTCACGCCGCAGGAGTGCTGCGAGCCCGCCGAAATGTCCCTCCAGGTGTGCCCCCCTTTCACTCGTTGGGGATTGGACTTGTAGGACACCGGGAGGTCGATTCCGAGCTGGCCCGAGTGGTTGTCCCCCCAGCAGAAGGCCTCCCCCGCCGGGGTGAGGGCGCAGGTATGGGCGTCCCCGGCGGAGATGCTCACGAAGACCCGGTCTCCATCCACCGGGGTGGGGATGAGGCGGTACAGGAGGGTTCCGTCACCCAGCTGCCCCGCCTGATTGTCCCCCCAGCAGAAGGCCCGGCCCTGGGGATTCAGCCCGCAGGTGTGGTACAGCCCCGCCGAGAGGCTAAGGAACACGTCTTCCCCGTGGACGGGCGACGCGATGATATGGCATTTGCTCTGGACCGCGCCTCCCTGGCAATCCACCCCGGAGTTGACGGTTCCATCCCCCTGCTGCCCCAGGTCGTTTCGACCCCAACACAAGGCCTCCCCACGGGAATTGAGCCCGCAGGAGTGGTCCCCCCCGGGTGCCAGGGGATTGAGGGCCGCCCCCACCAGCGCCCCCAGCGGCGCCGGGTTTCGCACAGCCACATTGGCCACGTCGATGACATCCAGCACGTTGAGCGCCCCGTCCAGGTTCACGTCACAGACCTGAAAATCCAGAGGGTCGGAAGGGACCGGCTGGCCTCCCACGGAGATCTGGGCCAAGACCAAGGCGTCCAGGACATTGATGGCGCCATCCTGGTTGCAGTCTCCCAGGACAGCTCCACCCGGAGCCACAGGCTGGAGGCTCCCCCGGGCCAGATCGACGAAGCCCAGCTGCCTTGCCATCTCCTCCAGCGTGGGGGCCCGGGCGACGCCGGATCCGGCCAGGGTCGGATCCACACGGGGCTCCAGGACCTCAAAGGGCAACGCCACGGCCTGGGGATCCCCCCGGGCCACCATCTCCATTTCCAGCGCCACCCCTTCCCCGTATCCCGGAGTCAGGACCTCAAAAGTGAAGAGGGCAACCCGGGGACCGAGCCCCCGGGGCCGAAGGACCAGAAAGCGGAGGTCTCCACTCTGGGCCGCACCGGCGTTCAATACCACCCCGGTCCCCTCCTCGGGCACTTGCCCGAGAAACCTCAATCGGTCCGCCGGAAACCGGAGATGGGCCTGAAGAGCCTGAGGAGCCTCCCTTGCCGGTGCCTCCACGGATAGGCCAACCGTAACGAATCCACCAACGGGCACGTCCCTGGCGGAGAGCACCAAACCGACCCGGGGACTCTCCCGGAGGGGCTCCGAAGGAATCCCCGGTCCGTGGATGTCCCCCCTGTCCTGGCAGCCGTTGAAGAGGGCGGACGAGGCGAGAAGCACGAGCAGGACTCCCCGACGGTGACGCATTTGGCCTCCCCTTTCAGAGCCGGACGAGGTCACCCAGACGGAGCAACCCGACAGACCCCGCACCACGAGAAAGAAAAAGGGCCCGAACACCCTGGCCGTTGCCGGCCAGCGGATCGGACCCTCGGGGTCGCTCCCTCTCAGGGGAGCCGGATTCCGAGTCAACCCCAGAAGAACCTTCAGGAGGGCTGGAGCCCTCCCAAGGGCTGATGTTGGATTCGTTGGGAATCCTAGGCACGAGAGCGATAGGACGCCAGGCCGAATCGGTAACGAATGGGAAAAGGGAGGACAACCGACCGGCCAGGGACCGTCCCGTTCTTTTTACCGCACTGTTGCAGAACGCTGATTGCCGCACCCTCCCCCCCATCCCAGCTTCCATCCCCCCACAATCGAGTGGACGATCGGGGAGGCAATCCCGCCGAGCGGGCATCAAGGGGAGCATCAGGGCCCCGGCCCCGCCAAGGGAACCCGTCTCCATTACGGGTGGGGAGACAGAAGAGCTACCTGACCATGGAGCGGCCCAGAGGGCCCAATCGAGCGGTCGGCGACTTGCCGGCTTGGTTGGGCCGTTCTTGTTGGCAAGGAGGTTGGATGTTCGCCGGATCGATGAGGCGGGTGGTGGGCCTGCTGCTGCCAACCCTGCTGGGTGTGGCCCTGTGGTTTGTCTCCCCGCATTCGGCCCAGGCCCAGGCGAGGCCCTATGCCGGTCATCACGCCGTTCCGGAACCGGTTTCCTCCGGGCCCGGACCCGAGAATGCGGTCCCGGATCCGGCAGGGGAGTTCGGGAGGATCACGGGCAGGATCGCCGGGAGGGGCGTCGTGGCCACCGGCACGGGGATGGCCAAGCCGGCCGAGATCTCCATTGCCGGCCTGCCGGAGAAGGTGCTCTCTGACTCCAGCGGAGGATTCGAGTCTCCCCCCCTCCCGCCGGGTGGCTACTCCGTGGTCGTGGTGCTTCCCGGGTTCGATGCGGTCGTCCTGGAGGATGTCCTGGTGGAAGAGGGAAGAAGCACCCGGCTCTTCGTCGTTCTGGTCCCGCGGTCCGCGGGCCCTGGGACCCCCCCGGGCCCCGATGCCCATGTGACTGCTGAAAGGTCCATCCCCCGCCGGGAGGTCTTCCGGCCAGTACCTCGGGAGGTTTCTCGGCAAACGGTTCCGCAGGTGCCCCAGGAGCCTGGCCGCATCGCCGGCCGTATCGTGGATGCGGAAAGCGGGGCACCCCTGGCCGCGGCGGACTGGGTGGTGGCGGAGACGGGAACCCGGGGCCTCAGCGATCCCTCCGGACTCTACCGGACTCCTCCGTTGCCCCCCGGGTCCTATACCCTTCAAGTGGGGCGACTCGGGTACGCCCAGGTGGTCCATGAGGCGGTCGTGGTCCAGCCGGGGGCGATCACCATGCTCAACGTGGCCCTCCCCATCCAGGCCATGGAGCTGGAGGGCATCACCGTGGAGGCGACCCGGACCCAGAACACCTCCACTTCGGCGGGGCTCCTGGCCATGCAGAAGGGGGCGGCGGCGGTCAGCGACGGGGTCAGCGCCGAGCAGATCGGCCGCTCACCCGATTCCAATGCCGGAGATGCCCTCACCCGGGTCACGGGTGTCTCCATCGTGGACGGGAAGTATGCGGTGGTGCGAGGCCTGGGGGAGCGTTACTCCAACACCCTCCTGAACGGCGTGGAGCTTCCCAGTCCCGAGCCCACCAAGCGGGTCGTTCCCCTGGACGTCTTCCCGGCTTCCCTCCTGGAGTCGGTGGTGACGGCCAAGGCGGCGACCCCCGATCTGCCCGGGGATTTCGCGGGAGGTTCCGTCCAGATCAACACGAAGGAGTTCCCGGAAGAGAAGGTGCTCGAGATCAAGATGTCGATCGGGCACAACTCCCTCGCCACCGGCAAGCGGTTCGCCTTCCTGCCCCGGACCGGGTGGGACTACCTGGGCTTCGACGGTTCCCACCGCACCCCGAAGACGAACCCGGCCGCCACAGAGGCATTCGCCGAGAGCCTCCGGAACGTATGGACGCCGGCACCTCGCATGGCTCCGCCCAACTCCGGGTTCGGCATCCACTATGGGAACCAGTTCGGGGAGTTCGACAGGGCCCTCGGCCTGGTCCTCTCCTTCGACTACAACTCGGGGTACACCCACCAACCCGACCGGTACTTCCTCTTCACCACGGATCCCGTCCTGGGCGTCCCCGTCCTGGAGGCCCGCAGCACCGTCAGCTCCACCTCGGTGAGTTGGGGTTTGGTTGCGGGGGCGTCGGTCCGGTTGGGGGCCCTCAACACCCTGAGCTTCCGGAACCTTCTGACGAAGGAGGCCGAGGAATTCCTCCAGTTCCGGATCGGAAACGACCCGGAAGTCGCTTCCTACCTGCCGGAGAACCACACCTACCAGGTCCGCTACACCCAGCGGACCATTTCCCAGACCCAACTCGGGGGCCGGCACATCCTGGCCTTCCTGCCGGGGGCCCTGGGCGAGTCCACCGTGGACTGGAAGGCGACGGTAGCTCTCGCCACGCGGGACGAGCCGGAAAACCGATCCCTCAGCTATCTCCGGGAGGACACACCCGGATCGGTATTCTCGATAGGCCAGGCGTCGGACAACTACTTCTGGTTCCGCTACATGGACGAATGGTCCCAAGCCGGCCAGCTGTCCTGGACCCTACCCCTCTCCCTTCGCCGCCAGTCGGACCTGACCTTGAAGGCCGGGGGGATGTGGCGGAGGAAGGACCGGGTGTTCGATGCGTTTGCTCTTGGTCTGCGGGGAAAGAACCCAGCCCCTGAGCCGGATATCAAGCGACTTCCCCCCGAGGAACTCTTCACCCCAGAAAACCTGGGCCGGAACCTGGAGCTGGACAACACGGGAATCGGCCAGCTCGCCTACAAGGCTGACGATCGGGTGACGGCCGCCTTCCTGATGGTCGACATGACCCCGGTCCGCAAGCTCCGCATCACTGGCGGAGCCCGGCTCGAAGAGTGGGACCTGAAGATGAGCACCGAGTACAAGGACACGACCAGGGTGGAGCCGGACATACTCTTCTCAGGGCACCTCACCTACTCCCTTTCCGACGCGATGAACCTGCGCCTGGCCGCCTACCAAACGGTCGCCCGGCCAGACCCACGGGAGGTGACAGCCTCCCAATACCGCCCGGTGACCGGGGAGTGCAGCATCACCGGGAGCCCGGATCTGGAGCGAACCCAGATCCTCAACTACGACGTCCGCTGGGAGATCTTCCCCGCCCCGGGGGAGATGATCTCCCTCAGCGGGTTCTTCAAGTACTTCCGCAATCCCATCTTCGAGTTGGTGGCTTACAAATCGTTCTCCTGCGAGGTCTACCCGGCCAACGCCGAATCCGCCACCAACTACGGCGGGGAGGTGGAGATCCGGAAGAGCCTCGGGGTTCTGGGTCCCGCATTCGAGCAGTTCTTCGTCACGGGGAACTTCACCTGGGTGGAGGGAGGGGTAACCGGGGGAGGTGTTTCCTCCCTGGTGGGTGAGGGCACCTCCCTCCCCCTTCAGGACCAGTCCCGGTTCCTGGTGAACACATCGATCATGTGGGATCTCCCGAACCGGGGGTTCTCCACATCACTCTATTACAACTACTTCGCCGACAGGGTGAGAAGGTATGGAACGGCCTATGGCCGAGAGGGGGTGACCATCAAGACGCCCGACGTGAGGGAGCTCGGGCGACACACCCTCGACCTCAAGGCGTCCATGACCTTGTGGGGCGGCTTGGGTGTCTCCCTCTCCGCCAGGAACGTCCTGGACTCCAAGGTGGAGATGGGCCAACCCACGCTGGAACGGGGCCTCATCCTCACGGGCCGGGAGCCCATCGGCCGATCCCTGTCCATGTCCCTTTCCTATTCATTCCGGTGAGGAAGAACACGGTCATGACCGACTCCGCACCGTCCCGGGACGGAATGCCGGCCAAGCGGTGCCCGGGCCATTGGAGCGTCTTTCTTCTGGCACTTCTCGGAGCCGGCTTGGCTCTCCAGCTCCAGGGAGGCGTTCAGTTCCTCCGGGACCAGAGCCTATCCCGGCGCTACACGGTCGTGCTGGGCGAGGACCTGCGGTCCGACGCCTCCAGCCTGTTCGCGGTGGCGGATTCGGTGGCTGCCCGTGCGGCCATGGCCCGCCTGTGGGTCCGCTGGGCGAACCGGAAGGACGTGGCCGGGTCCGGGCAACTCGTGGACGGGCTCCGACAGATGATTCTCCTTCCGGACCCGGGGTTGGAGGGACGGGCGGTGGAGGACCTCGCAGCCAGTGGGCGGCTTCATCTCGTCCGGGATCCCAGGGTCCGCTTCCGGGCCCTCCGCCTCTACCGGGAGTCCGGGGCGGCCCGGGTGGAGGCGGAGGCGGAACACCGGCGGTTCGTCCATCGCATGGCATCCCTCCTCCCGCCGGGGACCTGGCAGCACGTGTTCCAGCGCCCCGACTCCGTGCAATACCCGGTAGAGTTCGTTCCCTCCCTCGACCAGCTCCTGAATGGGGGCTTCGAAGGAGACCTCCGAACCGAGGCCCGGAACCTCGAGCTTTACGAGGCCCGCCTCCGAGATCTCGCCCAGGAGGCGACCTCGCTTCGGGAGATCCTCCTGGCCGGCACCGGCGGGTCATGACCGGAACCCCTCGCCCACCCTCGCGGATTCCTGGCTCCGCTTCCAGGTCGGGACCGCGGTTCGCGATCATCTGAATTGCCCATGCGATCTCGACTTGCTTTCCTCGATGCTCCCCCCCCCCGCCTGCTCCGGTGGGGGATGGGCCTGCTCCTGGGAGCCACGGCGCTCCCGATCCTGATCACTGCCTGTCAGGACTCCCTCGGCCCGGGCGGGAGCACGCTGGCTCCACCCGCCTCCCTTTCCGCGGAGGCGCTGGGGCCCTACTCAATTCGGCTGACGTGGCCCTCAACCCCGGCCGCCGATCTCTCCGTCTACCGGATTGAGCGCCGTGTTGGGCTCCGGGGGAGCTTCGTTCCGCTGGGGGAGATCCCCGAGCCGGCAGGATCCTCCTCGTCCGTCGAGTTTCTCGACCGGAACCTGGAGCCCTCGACGTTCTATGGGTACCGGGTGCGGGCGGTAAGCTATCTCGGGACCGCTTCCGAGCCGACCCTTGTCGAGGGGGCCAGGACCGCACCGCCTCCCGGCCTTCGCGTGCGAGTCCTCACCCGGGGCCCTTCCGCACCCCTTCCCACCCACTTCGGGATCGTCCTCACCGGTCCCGAGAGTCGCACCGTTTCCCTGGAGCCCAACACCGAGCTCCTGATTTCTCCTCTCTCCGTGGGCACCTACAAGGTGGACGTGGAGGGCGTTCCGGCAGCCTGCACGCGGGATGAGCCCGGATCCATCACGGTGTCCCTCTCGGACATCGGGTTGAACACGGAGAGGAGTCTGGTCTTCTCCGTAACCTGCCGGGATCCCAACAAGGGAGAGATCCTCGCGACGGTGGTGACGGCGGGGAACCAGCTCCAGGCGACCCCGTTCACCCTCGAGCTTGCGGGGATCCTGAGCGCGGGCGGGGAGGTGACCCGGGAGGTATCGCTGGCTGCGGCCTTTTCCCCGGGCTCATCGACCCAGTTCTCCAACCTGGAGCCAGGGGATTACGAAGTAGCCCTGACGGGTGTGGACGGGCCGGCCTGTGTGGTCCAGGGGTCGAGCAAGGTCGTGGGGATTCAGGTAGCGCCACTGTCACGGGACACAGTGCGTTTCGAGGTCCTCTGCCTGAAGGGGGCCACGGAAAACCCCGACCTCTTCGGCCGCTGGGTCAACGCCGCCGGAGCCCCCATCACCACGGCGGCACCCAGCCAGACGGTCAAGCTTCAGCTTTGCACCAGCCGGAACCTCAATGCCTTCCAGGGGCTGGTGAACTACTCCCCCAACCTCACCCTCACCGCCTCCGAGGACTTCCGGTCCGACGCCACCTCTGGCGTCCATCCGGACTGCGCGGGGGCCACGGACGTCCTGAGCTCCAGCTACACCCCGGGGTCCCTGTCGAGCCCCCATGATTTCCTGGTGATCTCCCTCGCCTCCACCCCCCCCGCCTCTGTGACCAGGGTCGGAATCGGGCAATTCACCTTCACGGTGAACAAGACGGGGATCGAGGCCGTCAGCCTCAGCAACATCACCGCCACCACCTTCTCCGGTAGCACCCCGAGCTTCGCCCAGGACATCGCCGTGCTCACGCTCCAGGAGGGCGGCGGGGGAGGGAACGTCCCCCCCACGGCGAGGCCCGGCGGCCCCTACACGGGCCAACCCGGAACACCCGTCTCCTTCAACGGGAGTACTTCCAGCGACTCCGACGGATCCGTTGTCCGCTACGATTGGACCTGGGGGGACGGGACCTCCGGGGACAACGCCGGCGCGAACCCGACCCACACCTATGCGGCGGCCGGAACCTACACCGTGACCCTGAAGGTCACCGACAACGGCGGTGCCACCCACCAGGCCAACACCACAGCCGCCATCGGAGGGGGCGGGAGCGGAGGCGGAAGCGGGAACTTCCTGTTGCGCTGGGTGAACGGCTCGGGAAGCCCCATCACGTCCACCTCGGCCGGGTCCACGGTCAAGGCTCAGATCTGCACCACGGAGAACTTGAACACCTTCCAGGCGGACATCACGTTCAGCTCCAACCTCACCCTGACGCAATCGGCGAACTTCCAATCCGACGCGGCTTCCGGCGTGCACCCCGACTGTGCCGGATCCCCGGACGTTCTGAGCTCGAACTTCACCCCGGGCGCACTGACCAGTCCTCACAGCCTCCTGGTCGTGTCGCTGGCCCCGAGTGCACCAGCCACGGTCACCAGGGTGGGGATCGCCGAGCTCACCTTCACGGTGAACGCCGTGGCGCCGGAGACCCTGGCCATTGCCAACGTGGTGGCGACGAGGTTCGACGCTTCCGCTCCCACAGTCACCTGGGACATCCAGACGCTGGGTGGAAGCGGGGGAGGGGGAGGGCAGAAGACACCGCCCCTTGCCAGGGCCGGCGGGCCCTACGCCGGGACGACCACCACAGCCATCAGCTTCGATGGGTCCGCTTCGTCGGATCCCGACGGCGGGGACATCGTCCGCTACGTCTGGAGTTTCGGGGACGGGAGCCCGCCCGACAGCTCGGGCGCCAAGCCCACCCACACCTACGTCGCGGGAGGCGCCTTTCGGGTGATTCTCACGGTACGGGACGATGAGGGGGTGACCGATGCCGACACCACCCAGGCCGTGATCACCGAGACACCACCGAGCCCCTTCGCCTGGCGAAACCGGTGGAGCGCCGACTCCGTGCCAGTGGGGCAGAAGGTCACCCTCCAGCTGGCCACGGCGCCGGCCAAGAGCACCAAGGGCGCCCAGGCGATCCTGAACTGGGATTCCCTCAGCTTACGCTACGACAGCGCCAAGGCCGGCCCCTTCGCCGACTTCCTCTTCAGTGCCACCAAAGCCAACGCGGGCCGACTCTCGGTGAAGAGCGTAGCACGCTCCGCTCAGGACGGCAGTTCGGTCC
>JBFYZD010000328.1:0-5568 GCA_041309685.1 Gemmatimonadales bacterium
CGGGGTGTTTCCCAGGAGCAGTCCCACCTGCGGCGCCCCCCTTGGGTTCATCGCGCTCTCTCCCCTTCCCAAGCCCATTGCCCAGAGCCAAGCCCACATGGGAGAGCCCACCTTCCCTCTCAGGCTCAACCCCTCGCGGCGGCCGCCCCAGGCGGAGCTCGAGATCGGGCCAGGTACCCCCGACACTGCCGCGGTCGCCAGGCCGTTGCTCGCGCGCGACCTTGGTCAGGTTCCTCCATACCAAATCACGGGGCCCGACCCCCTCCCGGACCGCGCTCCGCATAGTGCCCACGACTTCAATCGGAGCCTCGGCGACCAATCTCGGATGCCTGTCCCTTGACCGGCTTCTGGGCAGGTCGCTTGATGGGTCAAGACCCTCCTGCCTCGAGCCGCTCTAACGCGCTCCGCACTGAATCTGCCTGCGTCCGAAGCTCCCCCTCTGGGGACCAGCGCAGGGTAAGATAGTGGCGGTATGCATCCATGGCCCCGCCTGTGCGCGCCACCAGAGTGGCCAGCCGACCCT
This sequence comes from Gemmatimonadales bacterium, assembly GCA_041309685.1. Lineage (GTDB taxonomy): Bacteria > Gemmatimonadota > Gemmatimonadetes > Longimicrobiales > Gaopeijiaceae > JBFYZD01. The sequence goes on from JBFYZD010000328.1 coordinate 524, forward strand.
CCTCGCGAAAAAGGGTCGCGAGCCCGATGGGGCCATCCTTCGGATCGTGCGGTCGCCGTCGAACGGCGGCCAGAGCCCTCTCCCGCTCTCCAAGCGCCTCGAACGCCCGCGCCAGGGTGAGATTGGCGGCCACCGAGAGGTGGCGTCGTACCCGGGGGCCGGGACGCATCAGGGTTTCCAGCTCCTCCGTGACATGCCTGAGGTCCGGCGAGCCGGTCAACAACGCCCTTTCCACCTCCAGGACCGCCGCGCACACGTTCGCGATCATGAGAAGGGGGGTTTCCGGCTCCCATGCCCGGAGAGATTCGATTGCCGGTTGCACGCCGGCGGTGTCGCCGAGCGAGAGACCCCAGAGGGCCAGAGAGCAGTGGTCCATCGAGTAGGCGAACGCGCTTCGGCCCGGGCGCAAGAGCATGGCCCGACTCTCCACCACCTCCACCTCCGCCCTGGCTTGGTCGCCGTCCCAGAAGAGGGCTTCCAGGATGAAGAGGAGGTTGTTGAGTGGAACCGTGAAGGGCTCGCTGGTTTCGAATCTCGCGGCGGCCAGGGGCTTGCCGAGGTTCAGGGCGAGAGTCCTGCTGAGAACCGAGGAGCCGAAGAGGTCGACTCGCGAGGCCACCCGTGATCGGTACACCTCGGCAGCATGCCAGGCATCGTCCAGCCCTTCTCCGGTCAGTTGGGCCATCCCGATGATCCATTCAAGATCGGGCAGGGAAAGCTCGGGAAAGCGGGACCGGAGGCCCAGGAGGGTTGCCGTGTCACCGGTCACGACCGCCCAGCGCCAGCGCGCTCGGTCCACGTGGTCTGGCTTCGGTTCAAGTGAGGTCAGCACCCGGGCGACCCGGACCACCTCCGAAGAGTCCCGCAGTATGCTCGCGACTTCCAGAAGGCCCTCGAGGGCCGGAACGAACCCTGGCCGCAACTCGATGGCCCGGAGCATGGACTCCCGCGCCCTGAGAAGTGGGCTTTCGTGGGGCGTCATTCCCCCTGCTTCCAGAAGGGCTTTCCCATGGAAGTAGGCGCTCATCTCGTCGTCCGGATACGCTAAGGTGATGTAGTCCCACGCCCAAACCCGGGTCGCGTAGTCCATGAGTCCCGACGCGTGGAGTCCCAGAAGCGCTCCGAGGTGCGCGCTGTCCCGAGGGGAGAGCCGGTCTCTGTGAGCATACGCCACTTGCCACTCCAAGGGCCCGGACGACCTGGATGCCTCTTCCACTCGCAGGCCGGCCAACCCGGCCTGGGCCAGGGTGGAGTCGACCGCCAGGGCTCTGGCAAGGGCATCGAAGGCCTCCGAATACAGTCCGGCGCCGAAATCCCTCAGCCCCTCCAGCAGCGCCCGCACCGCCGGGAGCTCTCTATGGGCGAGATCCTCAATGAGCGCGGTCTCGCCTGCGAACTGCGCCAGGAGCCGAATCGTGAGTTGATCGAGAGTCTGCTCCAGGTTTCCTGGCGGCCATTCGAGATCCTCCACTGCTGCCAACTCTCGGCCATCATGGACGGATAGGACCCGAGCCTCGATGACGGGCGTATCCCCTTCGCGGTGAACCCGGCCCGAGAGCACGAGGCCGGCACCGACCTCACCGGCTACCCTGAGGGCCGAGCCCTTCGCCAGAGTCCGCCTGGCGGGGCCCCGTTCCCGCTCCCATGCCCCGAGGACCAGTTCTGATGGGGCAGCCCGTGGGCCCCCCTCTCCCGTGAAACGGGCGGAGACCGCTTCCGCCACCGACGCAGTCGAGAGAAAGGTGGCGTCCAGAGCGGGATCGAGGTCGAAGGGGAGCACGGCCATGAGCTGGGGGTCCGCGTCCGGTCCCCGAGCCAGAGGTCCCATGTTGAAGAGCCAGAAGACCAGAGCCCCGACAGCTATCCCGCCGATGGTCCAGGCCGCAGGCCACCAACGCCCTCGGGGAGACGGCCCCAAGGTCTCCCGGGCCAGGCGCGACTCTGTGTAGGCGCTGCGAAGGTTCTCTGCGAAGGCTTGAGGTGTGGGATATCGATCGGCGGGCGTCTTCTCCAGTGCCCGGCGGATGGCCATCTCGATGGACGCGGACATGGCCGACCGCATGACCCGCAGAGACGGTACGGCCTCCATGGCGTGTTTCGCCAGGACCGCCTGGGCCGTGGGACCGTTGAAGGGTGGTTCCCCGGACAGCATCTCAAAGAGGACGCAGGCCAAGCTGTAGATGTCGGCTCGGCCGTCCAGGCGGGCCAGCCCCGACGCCTGCTCCGGACTCATGTAGAGGGGAGTGCCGACGGCCAGCCCGGTTCGGGTCAGGTGGTCGGTGCCCGCCTCCCCCATGGCTCGAGCGATTCCCAGGTCAGCCAGGAAGGCCTGGTTTCCCGAGAGCATGATGTTCTCGGGCTTGACATCCCGATGCAGGATGCGGTGGTCGTGGGCATGCTGGAGCGCTTCGGCGATCTGCTCGGTGATCTCGAGCGCCTCCTCGAGCGGGAGCGGACCCTCCCGGTTCATCCGTTCCCGAAGGGACTCTCCCTCCACAAAGGGCATGACGAAGAAGAGGAGTCCGTCGGCTTGCCCGGACTCGTACAGGGGGAGGATATGGGGATGCGTCAGCCTGGCGGAGATCTCGATCTCCCGGAGGAAGCGCTCGGATCCCACACCCAAGGCGACTTCCGGCCTCAGCACTTTCAGAGCTACCGGGCGGGCGTGGCGGAGATCGAGGGCTCGAAATACGATGGCCGCTGCTCCCCGCCCGATCTCTTCTTTCAGCTCATAGCGCCCGCCGAGAGCGGTTGCGAGTCGGTCTGAAATCTCCAAGGTGAACTACCCTCCTCGGGGGAGCCGCGGGCTCCCGACGCTCGGTTCTCTCTAGGTCGCAGACCAATCCTCGGGTTCGAAGAACGGCATGGTGGCTTCCTCGGGTAGCGCCAGCTCAGCCGCCAGGACCGCCACCCCCAGCTCTCCTCGGTAAAGGCTATCCCGTAATGGGGCGTCCCGGGAGTTGCCGACCTCCTCCACCGCGCGTTCCGCCACCCTGCGGGCCCTTTTCGCCCAGGCGGTCTCTCCGGTGCTGCGGTAGAGCCCCAGCAGCGAGTAGGCTCGTCCTCCCAATCCGCAGCATAGATCGTACGCCGGAAGGGAGCGGGAATCCCATACGTCCCACCCAGCCCCCAGGGCGATCTCGAGGAACCCCGGATCCTCGCTCATCTCCCAGGCGAGCGTGAAGAGATGGACGAGCCCGGCGCTTCCGTTGCACCATCCGGCCATGTGGGGCAAGAGCCTTCCATTCGCGCCCGCTCCGACCCAGGGCCAGTGGAATCCCCGACCACTGCGCCGGGCCAGTCTCGCCAGTTGGGTGACACGATCATGGACCGAGGTTGGAGGCGTGCGGCCGGTGGCCCGGTACCAGCGGAGGAGGGCATAGAGGAGGCCGGCCCACCCATGGGCGATGCCCAGATTCTCGCGCTGATCCGAAATGGGAGCGGGGCGTGCCACCTCTTGCAGCAGGGCCTCGGCCGCAGCGCACCCCAGCCCGAACAGCCGGTCCCCTTCCCCGGGGAATCCCACCTCCCAAAGCGAGGATGCCCCAAGGAGGACCCCGGCTCTTCCGTGGATGACATCCAGCTCTGGAACGGGTCGGCCGCCCGCCTCGATGAAGCACTGCACTCCCCGCGTTTCCTCGGACCGGTCCCAGGTGGCCCTCCCCAGGAGGGCCCGGACCAATCCCAGTCCGGATCGGGAGTGGTGAGTGGAAACGGATTGCCGTTCACTCCTCGCTGCGCTGTCTCCAGGACCGGAGAAACCCCTCCGTCTCCGGGACTCGTCAAGGGCGATACGGAGCCAGACCTGCGCGGCGGCCAGAAGGCTCGGGTCATCGGTGGCACAGGCGATCCGATAGAGCCCGTAGGCGATCCCGCCGGCTCCGCGGTTCACCGAGGCGGTGGGTCCTTCTCCCAACAGGTGACGGCAGAAACCTCCGTCCACACCCAGCCTCCTCCGGATCCCCAGGAGGAGCCCGTCGTACCGGCCGGTCGGGAGCCTCGTATGTGCCCGGCGACCCGGGGGCGGAATCTGCCGCCAGGCCTCGGCCATCTCCAGGACGGAAGAGAACCGGTCCTCCGGTCGCTTCTCCAGCCCTCGGCGAAGAATGCGTTCCCCCTCGGGCCAGGCGGGAGCTCCAGCCTGCGCGAAGGTCCTGGGCCGTGCGGACAGAATCTGCTCCCGGATCCTGCGGCGGTAGGGGCTGAGGTGGCAGTAGTACTCGCCGGTACAGAGAAGGAACAGGAGGGCGGCAATGGAATACTGCTCCCCGACCTCGTTGGGCGGAGGGGGAGCAGAGCCGGCGAGAAGGCTCCGGGCGAGCTCGGGGTCCAGGAACGGTTCGAGTCCTCCCCGGGGCGGGGCGGTTCCCGCTTCGCCGCCCCAGGCCAGGGAGAAACCAAAGTCGATGACACGGACTTCCCCGTCCCCGGTCACCAGGATGTTGGAAGGCCGCACGTCCCCGTGGATCACTCCCTTGGCGTGCAGGATGGCATAGGCGTCGAGGATCCGCCCGCCGAGGTGCCAGATGCCGATGGAGCCCCTCCCGCCCTCACCCATGCGATAGTCGTCGGCCACCAACTCCAGGGAGTCACCCCGGATCCATTCCATCACGGCGTAGGGTCTTGGCCCAAGGTATCCCACGTACAAGAGGCGAGGCGCCACTTCACCGCCAAGGAGCTGGAGGGTCCTGATCTCCCCCCGAACCACCTCCTCACGCCCTGCACCCGTGTCCCTGGCTATCTTGAGGGCGGCAAGCTCACCCTGCGGGGATTCTACCTGGTACACCTCCGATTCCAGGGCGACGCGGATGGATCGACGCACCCGGAACCCGCCGACCTCCCCTCCCGGCTCGAGGGAAGGCTGCAGGGGCTGGGCGTCGGCCTCGCCCACGGGCACCAACAAGCGCTCCCGGGTGTAGCTCTCCAACACCCGCAGGCAGCTCTCCACGACCCCGCGGTCGTCCTCAGACCATCCATCCCAAGCGCTCCTCAGGGCCTGGGCCACTGTCTTTGGCGTCCGGAAGCTCAACAGCAGGACACCGGTG
>JBFYZD010000329.1:0-53465 GCA_041309685.1 Gemmatimonadales bacterium
CTCCGTGAGGGTCTCCTTCGACTCCTCGCGGGGGGAGTGGGAAGGGAGGGCATGGAGGACGTGGTGGAGGCTTCCCCGGCCCTTCCCCCTTCTCCGGACTACGACTCCCTCCGGCGGGAAGCCCAGGCCTGCCAGCGGTGCGCCCTCTCCAGGACCCGGACCCAGGTGGTATTCTCCGACGGGAACCCTTCGGCCCGGCTCATGGTGGTGGGGGAGGCCCCCGGGGAGCAAGAAGACCTGAAGGGACGGGCTTTCGTGGGTCCCGCCGGCAAGCTCCTGGATCTCCTTCTCGCCTGCATCGGCCTTTCCCGGGAAACCACCGTTTACATCTGCAACGTCCTCAAGTGCCGGCCGCCCGGGAATCGCAATCCCCTCCCGGGGGAGATCGAGGCCTGCACGCCATTCCTGAAGCGGCAGATCGATCTGATCGCCCCCGACGCGATTCTAGCGTTGGGCCTCTTCTCGGGCCGGTTTCTCTCCAGCCAGGAGAGCACCCCCCTGGGCAAGCTCCGGGGGGCGGTGTACAGTTACGAAGGAGTCCCGGTGGTGGTGACCTATCATCCCGCCGCCCTCCTCCGGAACCCCGGGTATACCAGGCCCACGTGGGATGACCTCCAACTCCTCCGGCACGTCATGGACGGGGCCTGAACCCTCGCTTCCGGCGGTGGGGAGGGGGCTCCCCCTCCCCGCAATCTCTGGAAGGACCGTCGATCCGTGGACACGCAAGACACCCAGGCCGCTCCCTCCCACCCGGGGTTCGATCGCCAGCCCCCCTTCTCCCCCGAAGCGGAGGTCTCCGTCCTGGGCGGAATGCTCATCGACCGGGATGCCGTGGCCAGGGCGGTGGAGGTGGTCCGGGACTCCATGTTCTACCGGGAGGCCCACCGGCGCATCTTCCGGGCCATGGTGCGTCTGTTCGAACGGGGGGACGTGATCGATGTCATCACCCTCAGCGAGGAGCTGAAGAAGACCGCGGAGCTGGACGCCTCCGGGGGCCTCCTCTACCTGGCGGAGCTCCTGGACGCCGTCCCCACGGCGGCCAACATCGAATACCACTCCAGGATCGTCCTGGAAAAGGCCCTCCTGAGGAACCTCATCGAAGCGGCCTCCACCATTATCCGGGACGTGTACGATCAGGGGGAGCGGTCGGTGGAGGAGATCCTGGACCAGGCGGAGCAACGGGTCTTCCAGGTGGCCCAGAGCCATGAGCGGGGCGGGTTCGTATGGATCAAGGAGATCCTCTGGCCCACCTTCGAGCACATCGAGCGCCTCCAGGAGTCGAGGTCCGGGATCACCGGGGTGCCCACCGGCTTTCCGGACCTGGACCGTTTGACCACCGGCCTCCAGAAGGGGGACCTCTGCATCGTGGCGGCCCGGCCCTCCATGGGGAAGACCTCCCTGGTTCTGAACATGGCGCAAGCCGTCGCCATCGAGCACGGCCTCCCGGTGGCGCTCTTCTCCCTGGAGATGTCCAAGGAGCAGCTGGTTCAGCGCCTGCTGTGCGCGGAGGGCCGGGTGGACAGCCAACGCCTTCGGCGGGGGATGCTCTCCCCGGACGAGTACCAGCGCCTGGCGGCGGCCGCGGGGCACCTCAATACCGCCCCCCTCTGGATCGACGATTCCGCGGGGAGCACGGTCCTGGAGATGCGGGCCAAGGCCCGGCGCCTGATGGCCCAGACCAGGATCGGGCTCCTGGTCATCGACTACCTCCAGCTCATGTCCGGCCAGGGCCGGAAGGAGAACCGGGTGCAGGAGGTGAGTGAGATCTCCCGGGGTTTGAAGTTCCTCGCCCGTGAGCTGGATGTCCCGGTGGTGGCCCTGAGCCAGCTCAGCCGCGCCCCGGAGCAGAGGACGGACCGAAGGCCCCAGCTTTCCGATCTCCGGGAGTCCGGGTCCATCGAGCAGGATGCCGATCTGGTCATGTTCCTGTACCGCCCCGAGTACTACCTTGGCCCGGTGGACAAGGACGGCACCTCCCTCGAGGGGAAGGCCGAGCTGACCATCGCGAAGCAGCGGAATGGCCCCACGGGAACGGTGGACCTCTTCTTCCACAAGGCCTATACCCGCTTCGACTCCGTGGCGAGCAGGGAGTTCGAAGAGGTGTCCCCAGGGCAGGGGGACCCTTTCTAGGGCCCATCAGGAGGCGGACCGGGGCAAATGGCTTCAGACGGGGGGTTTTCATCGGACCTCTGGACCGTGGGCGTCGCCGTTCCGGCCGCAGGCTCCGGGACCCGCATGGGGGGCGTCCGCAAGCCTTTCCTGGAGTTGGCAGGAGAACCGATCCTCCTGCGTTCCCTCCGCCCCTTCCTCCTCCATCCCAGGGTTCAGGCCGTGGCTGTCGCCTTGAGCCGGGAGGAGCTGGAGAAGCCCCCGGCCTGGCTCCGGGCGGCGGATCCGAGGATCGTCCTGGTGGAGGGGGGCTCCACCCGGGGCGCCTCGGTGATGGCATGCCTGGGCGCGCTTCCCTCTTCCGTGGACGTAGTGGCCATCCACGACGCGGCCCGGCCGCTGCTGGATCAGGGGATCCTGGACCGGTGCCTTCGGGAGGTGGGGCCGGAGCGGGGGGCCGTGGCGGGGTGGCCCGCGGTGGACACGCTGAAGGAGGTCGGGGAGGGGAGGAGGATCCTGGCCACGCCTCCCAGGGACCGCTTCTGGCATGCCCAGACTCCCCAGGTGTTTCCCCGGGAGCTGGTCCTGGAGGCTTACCGGCGGGCCGCGGCCGCGGGCGTCTTCGACACGGACGATGCGGCCCTGGTGGAACGGATCGGAGGGGAGGTGGTGATGGTGGAGGGGAGCCCTCTCAACCTGAAGGTCACCCGGCCCGAAGACCTTCCCCTGGCCGAGCTCCTGTTGCAGAGGATGAACGGGTGAGGGAGCCCCGCCTGGTCGATCTCCGGGGGGAGACCCCGGATGCGGCCGTCCTGGAAGGGGTGGGGCTGCACCTGGAATCCGGTGGCCTGGTGGCCATGCCCACCGAGACCGTCTATGGGTTCGGCTGCCTGGTGGAGCCCGCACACCTCCTGGAGCTCCAACGGCTGAAGGGGCGGAGGCCGGACAAGCCTTTCCTGCTGCTCATCCCCGGGATGGACGCCGTGCCCGGGTTGGCCTGGACGGCCGAGGCCAGGGAGTTCGCGAAGGTGTTCTGGCCAGGAGCCCTCACCCTCGTTCTGGGGGACCCGGAGGGGACGTTCCCCCCGGGAGTCCGCAGCCCGGAGGGGACCGTGGCGGTGCGAGTCACCCCCCAGGTCCTGGCCCGAAGGGTGGTGGAAACGCTGGGGAGGCCCATCGTCTCCACCAGCGCGAACCTGCCGGGTGGGGTGCCTGCCCTGGACGCCGGCCAGGTGTTGGAGACGGCGCTGTCCCTGGGTGCGGGGCCGGAGCTCTGGATCCTGGACGGCGGGCCCCTGGGCCCCTCCGAGCCCTCCACCCTGATCGACTGCTCCGGGCCCGGGCCCAGAGTGCTCCGTGCCGGGGCCATTCCCCTCCACCGGCTTCGCTGCGTGATTCCGGAGATCCATGAAACGGCCTGATTCCCCCCCGACCCCGGTCCTTTCCCCCCGGGTTCTTCTCGTGTGCAGCGGGAATACCTGCCGCAGCCCCCTGGCCGAAGCCCTGGCTCGGCGGCTGGCCCCGGAGATGGGCCTGGAGGGGGCGGAGTTCCGTTCCGCCGGGACCTCCACCCTCCCGGACCTGCCGGCCAGCGAGGGTGCCCGCCGGGCGGCCCTTCGCCACGGGCTCTCCCTGGAGGGGCACCGGTCCACCCCCCTGTCCCGGGAGCTGGTGGAGTGGGCCCAGATCGTCCTTTCCATGGGGCCGTCCCACGTGGATCGTGTCAGGGCGCTGGGCGGGGGGGGGAAAGGAACGCTCCTGGGGGTGTTCGCCAGGGGGGGGGACGAAGGGGATGGGGGAGGGGGCCGGCTGGCGGTGCCCGATCCCTTCGGAGGGGACGAGGCGACCTACGAGGAGACCTATCAGACCCTGGAGCGCTACCTGGCCCTGGCACTGGAGCGAATCCGGAGAGAGGCCATGACGTGACCGCCGTGTTGACGGCCCGGACCCGGGTTTTCGCCCTGGTGGGGGATCCCGTCTCCCACTCCCTCTCCCCCGTGATCCAGAATGCCGCCATGAAGGGGACGGGGCTGGACGGAGTCTACGTGGCGGTGCGGTGCGGGACCGAGGAGATGATGGGAATGGTGCGAGGGCTGGCCCGGTCCGGAGGTGGGGGGAACATCACCCTTCCCCACAAGGAGAAGGCCGCCTCGGTGGTCGAGGTGCCGGCGTCGGCGGTGCGACGGACCGGGGCCTGCAACACCTTCTGGATGGAGGAGGGCAGGATCCACGGCGACAACACCGACGTGGAGGGGTTCGCCCGGGCCCTCCAGGTCTTCCTGGGCTCTCCGCCCCGGCTCCCCCGGGTGCTCGTGCTGGGGGCCGGGGGGGCGGCCCGGGCCTGCCTGGTGGCCCTCATCGACCAGGGAGCCACGGAGATCCACCTGTTGAATCGAACCCGGGACCGGGCCCGGGCGGTGGCCCGGCGGATCGGTGGGGAACGTGTGCGGGTCCTGGACGACCGGCGGGTACTGGAGGGGGAGAGCTACGATCTCGTGGTCAACACCACCCGGCTTGGATTGGACCCGAACGATGCCCTGCCCCTGGATCTGGGGATCCTGGAGCGGACGGGGGCCGTGATGGACCTGCTCTATGGGCCCCGGGAGACCCCCTTCGTGCGGGCGGCCCGGGAGCTGGGGATCCGGGCGACGGATGGATCGGAGATGCTCCTCCAGCAGGGGGCGGTGGCCTTCGAGCGCTGGTGGGGGAGGGAGCCGCCCCTGGCGCTGATGCGCTCGGCCCTCGAGGCGCAGCTCCTGTCCTGATGAGGCCTTCCCTCGCCGTCGACCTCCTGGACCTCCTCCTGCCCCGGGGGTGCCTCGGCTGCGGCGACCGGATTCCCCCGGAGGAGACCCAGGGCATGGTGTGCGGGCGGTGCCGTACCCTCCTCCGCGCTCCCCCTTCGCCCCTTTGCCCCCGCTGCGGCCTTCCCCTGGGTACCGGCCACCCCTCGGGGGAGGCTTGCCAGGAATGTGTCCGTTGGCCCACCTGCCTGGCGTCGGCCCGGGCGGCGGTGATCCTGGAGGCTCCCTCCGGGGCCCTGGTCCACGCCCTGAAGTACGGCGGCTGGCGGGACCTGGCGCCCCTGATGGGAGACCGGATGGCCCGGGTGGAGCTGCCGGCGGGACCGGAGGCCCTGGTCGTGCCCGTCCCCACCACCCCCGGAAGGCGGCGGATGCGGGGGTACAACCAGGCCGCCCTCCTGGCGGTGGAGGTGGCGGGGCGCAGGGGGGCCCGCTGTCTCGAGGCGCTGGAGCGCCCCGGGGGTAGGAGCCAGGTCCACCTGGGGCCTCGGGCCCGGGAAGCGAACATCCGGGGGTCTTTCCGGGTGATCCCCGCCCTCGGCTCCCGCATCGCGGGCCGGGAGGTTATTCTGGTAGACGACGTCCTGACGACGGGGGCGACGGCTCGGTCGGCGGCCGGGACCCTCGCCCGGGCCGGAGTGGAGCGAGTCCACCTTCTGACCTTCGCCAGGGCGCTTCCATTTGGAGAGGGTGGGTGGGGTGGGACCGGTCGTTGAGGACCTCCTGGCCCACTCCGGATCGACCGGGCTTGAATCGTCCATTCATAGGAGGAGGTACCGTCCATGTCGCTGAAGGTCGCCATCAACGGATTCGGGCGGATCGGCCGCCTTGTGCTTCGGGCCGCCAAGCAGGCGGGCAGGAGGGACATGGACTTCGTGGCCGTGAACGATCTCACCGACAGCAAGACGCTGGCCCACCTCTTCAAGTACGACTCGGTGCACCGGATCTACCCCGGCACGGTAGGAGTCTCCGAGAAGGGCCTGGTGGTGGACGGGGACGAGATCCGGGTCTTCAGCGAGAAGGACCCGGCCAACCTCCCCTGGAAGGAGCTGGGTGTGGACGTGGTGGTGGAGTCCACCGGGAGGTTCCGGGACAGGGAAGGGCTCGGAAAGCACCTCCAGGCGGGGGCGAAAAAGGTGATCCTCTCGGCCCCGGCCAAGAAGGAGGACATCACCATCGTCATGGGGGTGAACCACGAGAAGTACGATCCGGCCCATCACCACATCCTCTCCAACGCCTCCTGCACGACCAACTGTCTGGCGCCGGTGGTGAAGGTGCTCCTGGAGTCCTTCGGGATCCGGCGGGGCCTCATGACCACGGTCCACTCCTACACCAACGACCAGGTCATCCTGGACATGCCCCACAAGGACCTGCGCCGGGCCAGGGCCGCCGGGATGTCCATGATCCCCACGACCACCGGGGCGGCGAAGGCCACCGCGCTGGTGATCCCCGAGGTGAAGGGGAAGCTGGACGGGATGGCCATCCGGGTTCCCACCGCCGACGTGTCCCTGGTGGACCTGACGGTGGAGGTGGAGCGGGAGACCACGGTCGAGGCGGTGAACGATGCCTTCCGGGCGGCGGCGCAGGGCCCCCTGAAGGGGATCCTCCACGTGTCGGAGGAGCCTCTGGTCTCTGTCGACTTCACCGGACACCGGGCCAGCTCCATCCTGGACGCCCCTAGCACGGCTGTCATGATGGGGAGCTTCGTGAAGGTCCTTTCCTGGTACGACAACGAGTGGGGCTATTCGGAACGGGTGGTGGACCTGGTCCGGTACGTGGGAGAGCGCCTCTAGGGCCGGGGTACCCCGGGCCGAGGTGGGTTCCCGCAGGACCGGCGAGGTGGTGCCCTGTAAGGGCCCGCCCCACCCTCCGTATAGTGGAGTGATGAGAACCCGAACGGTGGAAGGGAAGACCATCGGCGTCCAGGCCGGCCATGTAGCGGAGCCACCGCTCCCTCCCGATTTCGCGGATTGGTTCCGGGAGTACCGGCCGACGGTCTACAAGTACGTCCGGTTCCGGCTGGCCACGCGGGAAGCGGCCGAAGACGTCACCTCGGAGGTTTTCATGAAGGCCCTCCGAGCTCTGGACCGGTATGATCCCGACCGGGCGTCTCCCAAGACCTGGCTGCTGAGGATCGCCCGGAACGCGGTCACGGATCATCTCCGCTCCCTGAGACGGCGGTCTTCCCTGCACGTGTCGCTGGACCGGGTCCCCGACCTGGTGGCTGAGGTGCCTACCCAGGAGGAGCGGGTGCTCAGGGAGGAGCGCCTGGAGCTTCTCCTGAACGCGAACCGGGTTCTGCGGCCGGCGGACCAGGAGATCCTCTCCCTCCGCTACGGCGCAGGGCTCTCGAACCAGGAAATCGCCGAAGCCTTGAACGTATCCAACAACGCCGTTGCCGTGCGCGTGCACCGGGCCCTGGCCCGGCTGAAGGAAGCCGTGGAGCGGCAGCGGGGTGGATCGGAAAGCCCAATACATGCTTGATCGAGACAACCCGTCGGATGCGGAATTCAGGGCATCCCTGCCGGAAGAGCTTCAGGCTCTGGACAGGGAGCTCTCCGCCATCCGCATCGAGGAGCGCCCCTCCTTCGGCCCGGAGCTGGAGGGGGAGCTGCTGCGGGCCTGGGAGGCCCGGCCCAGGGCGGGGCTCCGCCGGCCGGCCCCCTGGGGACGGATGCTCCTCGCTGCCTGTTTCGGGGGCCTGATGGTGGCGGGGGTGGCCGTGCCCTCCGCCCGGGCCGCCGTGATCCGGTTGGTGCGGACGGTGCTGGAGGAAGCCGTTCCCTCCCTCTTCGCTCCTGTCCCGGAACCGGAAGTTCCCCAGATCCGGTTCGAGGAGCCCACCCCCGTCGTTTCGGAGATGACGACGCCTTCCCCGGCGATTCCGGTCCCGGCGGAGCCCCTCCCTTCGGAGAATCCCGGGGAGTTCACCCCCATCCACCACTACACCTTCCCGGAGATACTCTACCCCGAAGAGGCGAAGGCCATCATCACCTCCTATTACCCCCTGGGTCTTCAGAAGGCGGGGATCGGGGGATCGGTGAGGATCTGGCTCTGGGTGCGACCCGACGGTGTACCCGAGAGCATCCAGATGCGGGAGGGATCCGGGTACCGAAGCCTGAATCTGGCGGCCATGATGGCCATGAGGGAGCTTCGGTTCCGGCCCGCCACCCGGGGGGACACGCCCGTGGGCACATGGGTGGAGTTCACCGTTCACTTCGTGCCCTCCGACACTGGCGGCGTCCTGGAGCTGGAGCCGGTGGGCTCGGAGGGAATCGGCGGTCGCTGAGCCGACTTTCCCTGAAGAGGGTGGTCCGCCCCCCCGGCGCCCGTTGTGAGGCCGGGGGGGCCTTTCTATCTTCCCCGCGGTACCCCCTCCTTCGACCCTGGCACACGGAGCCAGACGCTCATGCCTATCAAGACCATCGCCGACCTCTCTCCCGATCAGATCTCCGGGAGGCGGATCTTCGTTCGTGTGGACTTCAACGTGCCGCTGGACCCGGATGGGCGCATTGCGGACGACAGCCGCATCGTTCAGGCCCTTCCCACCCTGCGCCATCTCCTGAAGGCGGGGGGGCGCCTGGTGGTGGCCTCCCACTTCGGGCGACCGAAGGGAGGGCCTGACCCGGCTTTCTCCCTGAGACCCGTGGCGTCGCATCTGGCAGGTCTGCTGGACTACCCGGTGCGGTTCGTGCCTGAGTTGGTGGGCCCGGGCGTCCTCGCGGCGGTGGATGCCCTGGGTGACGGAGAGCTCCTCCTCCTGGAGAACACCCGCTTCCACCTCGGGGAGACGAAGAACGACCCGGAGCTGTCCCGGCGCCTGGCCGAGCTCGGGGACCTCTTCGTCAACGATGCTTTCGGGGCCGCCCACCGCGCCCACGCTTCCACGGTGGGTGTGGCCGACGCCATCCGGGCCAGGGGGGGGGAAGCGGTGGCGGGCTTCCTCATGGAGAAGGAGCTCCGGTTCCTGGGGATGGCCCTGGGAGATCCCCGGCGACCGTTCGTGGCCATCCTGGGGGGGGCGAAGATCTCCGGAAAGATCGATGTGATCCACGCCCTCCTTCCCCGGGTGGACCGCCTCATCGTCGGAGGGGCCATGGCCAATACCTTCTTCCGGGCCCTGGGGTTGGAGACGGGGGGTTCCCTGGTGGAGGAGGATCGGATCGAGATGGCGAGGGCCATTCTCGCCGAGGGTGGGGAGCGGATCCTCCTTCCGGTGGACTGCGTGGTGGCCCGGGAGATCCGGGAGGATGCCGAGACCCGGGAGGTGGCGCGGGACTCGGTGGGCCCCACCGACAGGATCGGGGACATCGGACCCGGGTCCCGTGAGCTTTTCGCCCAGGCCCTTGCCGGAGCCGGGACCGTGGTATGGAACGGGCCGATGGGAGTCTTCGAGATCGCTCCCTTCAGCCGGGGCACGCTGGCCGTGGCCCGAGCGGTGGCCGAGGTCACGGCGGCCGGGGGCACCACGGTGGTGGGGGGGGGAGATTCCGCCGCAGCGGCCGAGCAGGCGGGTGTGGCCGAGCGTCTGAGCCACGTCTCCACCGGCGGAGGCGCCTCCCTGGAGTTCCTGGCCGGTGCGGTTCTTCCCGGGGTCGCGGCCCTGGATTCCCGCCAGGGGGCGCCATGAGCAGGAGAATCGTCATCGCGGGAAACTGGAAGATGAACCTCCCCCCCCAGGAGGCCCGGTCCTTCTTCCAGGGGTTTTCCCCCCGTCTTCCCCCGGTGGGAGGGCCGGAGTTGCTGGTCTTTCCCCCGTCCCTTTCCCTCTTCGCCGCCCTGGAGGCCCGCCCGGCCCGGCCCCCCGTGGCGGTGGGAGTGCAGAACATCCACTGGGAGGCCCGGGGGGCTTTCACCGGGGAGGTCTCCGCGGACATGGCCCGGGACGCGGGAGCCTCCCACGCGCTGGTGGGGCACTCGGAACGGCGTCAGCTCTTTCAGGAGGGGAACGACGAGGTGGGCCGGAAGGTGGCCGCGGCCCTCGGAGCGGGCCTCATCCCGTTGATCTGCGTGGGGGAGACCCTCCAGGAGCGACGGGCCCAAAGGGTGGAGGAGATCATCCTGGGGCAGCTCGACGCGGTGCTTGGGACGCTGGGGACGACCCCCGAGCGGGAAGCCCTCCTGGCCTACGAGCCCGTCTGGGCCATCGGGACCGGGGAGACCGCCACCCCCGAGGACGCCGCCCAAGCCCATGGTGTGCTCCGGGCCAGGCTGCGGGAGGCCCTGGGGGACGCCCGCGCCGCTTCCCTCCCCATCCTCTATGGGGGGAGCGTGAAACCCGACAATGCCCTGGAGCTGCTCCTGGCCCCGGAGGTGGATGGGGTCCTGGTGGGGGGGGCCAGCCTGGATCCCGGGTCCTTCGCACGCATCGCGGAGGCGGGGGCGCAGGCCCTCCTGCGGCACTGACCCCCGCTCGGAAGCCCGGGATCCCGTTGACACGAAAGCCCTGGCGGGCGACGTTTACAAGCTGTACCACCAACTAACGGGGCCGATCGGATGTACGCTTTCCTGCTGGCAGTTCTGGTGCTGGACGGACTCTTCCTGGGTGTGGTGATCCTCCTCCAATCGGGGAAGGGCGGGGGGCTTGCCGCCATGGGTGGGGGCGTGTCCGCCACGGAGGGAATCCTGGGTGGTCGCCAGGCCACCACGGTGCTGACCCGGGCCACATGGACGGCGGGCGGGATCTTCATGTTCCTGGCCCTGGTCCTCTCCATCCTCTCCTCCCGCTCTCAACAGCCGCAGTCCATTCTCCTGGACCAGATCCAACAATCGGCTCCCGCTCCCGAGCCCCTTCTCCCGGGGCTTCCCGGGGGCAACCCCCCGGCTGGGGGGGGAGGCGATCCGGGTGGCGAGTTGCCCCCCTCGGGTACTCCCGGTGGGGGCACCGGAGGGGCTTGAACCCCTCCTCCCTTCTTTTCGCCTTGCCAAGAACTGATCCTCCGATAAACTGAACTACCTCGACGTTCTCGAGGATCGGCAACCAACCCCGAGCAGGAGAGAGCAGGGTGGCACGCATCGAGGTGCCCATGCCCCAGATGGGAGAGTCCATCGCCGAGGGCACGGTATCGCGCTGGCTGAAGCAGGTGGGGGATGCGGTTCAGCGGGACGAGCCCCTCCTGGAGATCTCCACGGACAAGGTGGACGCCGAGATCCCCTCGCCTTCCGGGGGGGTGCTGGTGGAGATCCGGGTGCAGGAGGGGGCGACGGTGGAGGTGGGCACCGTGGTGGCCTTCGTCGACACCGACGCCACCGCTTCCGCGGCGCCGGCCCCGGCCGCGGAGCCCTTGGCGTCCGCCCCGGAGTCCCCCCCTCCCGCCCCCACCATGGCCCTGGTCCTCGAGCTTCCTCCCCAGCCGGTGGATTCGGAGTCCTCCTCCCCGGCCGGGGGGGGGGACACCGCCGAGGAGCGCCTCAGGACCCGATCCACGCCGGTGGTGCGGAAGATCGCCCAGGAGGCCGGGGTGGACCTGGCCGAGGTGGCGGGCTCCGGCCATGCGGGGCGGGTGACCAAGCAGGACATCCTGGGCTACATCGAAGCGGGCAGGGGGAAGGGGGCGGCCCCGTCGGAGCCCCCACCTCCGAAGACACCGGCCCTCTCGTCTCCGCCTGCCCCGCCACCGGCGGCTTCCCCGGGGGCCCCTTCCGACCTCTGGAAGGCCTTCTACGGGCAGGTCCAGCACCCCGAGTTCCCGGTGAGGCCGGCGGACCGGGTGGAGCCGATGGACAAGATTCGCCGCCTCACCGCGGAGCACATGGTGATGGCCAAGCGGGTGGCTCCCCACGTGCATTCGTTCATCGAGATCGACTTCACCCGGGTGGACCAGCTTCGAATCGCCCACAAAGCCCGGTGGGCCCAGC
The DNA here is from genome assembly GCA_041309685.1 of Gemmatimonadales bacterium. Taxonomy (GTDB): domain Bacteria; phylum Gemmatimonadota; class Gemmatimonadetes; order Longimicrobiales; family Gaopeijiaceae; genus JBFYZD01. The sequence goes on from JBFYZD010000329.1 coordinate 11,772, forward strand.
AGGGTGCCAAGGTCTCCTTCACCGCCTTCGTGGCCTGGGCCTGCTCCCGGGTCCTCCGGGAGTTCCCCACGGTGAACGGCACCATCTCCGGAAACAACCTCCTCTATCGCGGGAACGTGAACGTGGGGATCGCGGTGGACCTGGATCCGGGCCTCATCGTCCCGGTCATCCACGACGCCGACGAGCTCGGCCTGGTGGGGATCGCCAAGCGGATCGCCGATCTCGCGGATCGTGCCCGCACCCGGCGCCTCAACCCGGAGGAGATCCAGGGAGCCACCTTCTCCATCACCAACCCCGGCATGCTGGGAACGCTGGTGGGGATGCCCATCATCCCCAAGGGGACCTCCGCCATCCTGGGCACCGGGGTCATCGAGAAGCGGGTGGTGGTGGTGGAGGATTCCCTCACGGGCGCGGACGCGATCGCCATCCGGAAGCGGTCGCTCTTCTCCCTGGGTTACGACCACCGCATCGTGGACGGTGCGGACGCCGCCCGGTTCCTGGCCCGGCTCAAGGAGGTCATGGAGAGCTTCCCGGAGGATGCCTGAGGAGAGCCTCCCGCACCTGGAGGTCCGCCGGTTGGGCCGGGTGCCCTACGGAGAAGCCCTGACCCTTCAGGAGGAGCTGGTGGCGCGGAGACGGGCCGGGGAGATCCCCGACCAGCTCCTCCTCCTGGAGCATCCTCCGGTCATTACCCTGGGAACGTCCTCCCGGACCCACCACGTCCTCCTCTCCTCCCAGGCCCTGGCGGACCGGGGCATCGAGCTCTTCAAGGTGGGGAGGGGGGGGGACGTGACCTATCACGGGCCCGGCCAACTGGTGGGCTACCCCATCCTGGCCCTCGACCCCGATCGCAGGGACCTCCACCGCTACCTGCGGGACCTGGAGGAGACCCTCATCAGGGCCCTGGGCGCCTTCGGCATCTCCGGGGCCAGGGAGCCGGGGCTCACCGGGGTCTGGGTGCCGGAGGGGAAGGTGGCGGCCATCGGGGTGAGGGTCTCCTCCGGGTGGATCACCTCCCACGGTTTCGCGCTGAACGTGCAACCGGACCTGACCCATTTCCAGGCCATCGTCCCCTGCGGGATCCACGACCGCCCCGTCACCTCCATGGGAGCCCTCCTGGGGAGGCCTCTGGAGGTGGAGGAGGTGGTCCCGGGGGTCGTCAGGGCCTTCCAGGAGGTGTTTCGCAGGAAGGCCGATGTTGTCTAGGCAACACTTCCTGCAGGTTGGAAACCCCCGGAGCGGAGAGGCGAGGTTCCCAGTTTTTCACAAATCGCCTCCAACCAACGAGGCCTGGATTCGGACGGTCCCCGGAGGATATCTATCTGTTTACCGATTCCGGCGGTGGCGGGTTTGGTGATGGCGATTACGCTGGTAACTGTATGACTGATAGATGGTTATAGTCTAAGGGCCGGTCGGCGGGATCCTCTTGAAGAAGACTCTTGACCCGTGCGGGTCCCCGGGTGAAGTATACACCGTGTCGCTGATGCGGCCTGCGGAAACGATGGCGATGGTCATCCTCTTGCAGATCAGCGATGCGAGCCACCGGGCGGGACGCCGTCGCGATGGTTGCCGGTCGGGTCTTGGAGCCTGGCTGGCCGACGGAGAAGTCGCTGGTCTCCGTTGTAGCCCCGGCAGCTGCGGGGCGCCTGCGCCGCCGACCGCGCGGCAAGGGGAAGGGATGAGCGTTCGGCCGGCCGCACGTGGTCGGGTCCAAGAACGAGCCAGGTCCCGCCAGCGGAAATGAAGGCCCCGACGATGGCGTGCCACGTCGGGGTCTTCTGTTTTCCCCCCCGGCACCAGGCGAACCCGACGCCAGCGGCCCGGGCCGCCCCTCGGCCTTCTTCAAGGGCTCACCCCGGCGGCAGCCCCTCGCTGAAGTCCAGGTACTCCCCCCGTTCCTCCCGCCTCTTCCCAAGCCAGGCCGAGAACCCGGAATCCACCAGGCCGCCGGAGGAGTCCAGCGCCTTCGCTGCCCGCACCGCCAGGTGGTTGGCGTATTCGTTTCGGGGGTCACCGGTGTGCCCCCGCACCCACTTCCACTCCAGGCGGTGGCCCGCAGCCGCCTCGTCCAGCTCCTTCCAGAGCTCCAGGTTTTCCGGGGGACCCCCTCTTCTCCTCCATCCCCGGGCCTTCCAACCCGGGAGCCATTCGGTGATCCCCTTCACCAGATACTGGCTGTCGGAGACGAAGAGGACCTGGCAGGACCGCTTCAGGTTCCGGAGCCCTTCGATGGCGCTCCGCAGGGCCATGCGATTGTTGGTGGTGTCCGCCTCCGAGACCCAATAATCCCGGCGCTCCCAACCCCGGTCCTTCCAGTGCTCCATCATGCCGGCTGCGCCCCCCGGGTTGGCCCGGTCCTGGAATTGGTTTCCCAGGCACGACTCGTCGGCGTGGATGATCACACGGGAGAAGGCTGTCATGGCGGGTCCGGGCTCCTGCTGGATCCGGGATGATCGAAGGCACCTTGAGCACCGAAGGGCAAAGATACCCCCCGGTATCGCTTGACGACCAGGGAAGGGGACCTACATTCCGGGCTCAAGCTCCCCACCACCCGGACATTCCGTGGCTTTTCATCCATCCTCCGATCCGGCCCAGCTTCTCCTGGAAGACGGGCGTTCCTTCGCAGGCACGGCCCTTGGAAGCCGGGGCGTGGCCCTGGGGGAGGTCGTGTTCAACACCTCCATGACGGGATACCAGGAGATCCTCACGGACCCGTCCTACTCAGGTCAGCTGGTGACCATGACCTACCCCCTCGTGGGGAACTACGGAGTGAACTCCGCCGACGGGGAGTCCGACGGCCCCCAGGTGGCTGGTTTCGTGGTCCGGGAGTCCTCTCGGTTGTTCTCCTCCTGGAGGGGGGAGATCTCCCTGGAGGACTACCTTCGGACCAGAGGCGTGGTCGGGATCTCCGGGGTGGACACCCGTGCCCTCACCCGCCACATCCGGGCCCAGGGGGCCATGCGGGGCGCCATCGCCCCTGCCTCGATTCCCCGGGGGGAGGTTCTGGACAGGGTCCTGACGCACCCTCGCATGGAGGGCCTGGACCTGGCCTGCGGGGTTTCCACCCACCGGCGATACGAAGTGCCTGCCGTGGGAACGGAACGCTTCCACGTCCTGGCCTACGACTTCGGGGTCAAGGCCCACTCTCCGCGGCTCCTGGCGGAGGGGGGGTGCCGGGTGTCCATCCTTCCCGCGGACACTCCGGCGGAGGACATCCTGAGGGAGGCTCCCGACGGTCTCTTCGTCTCCAACGGGCCCGGGGACCCTGCGGCCGTGGAGAAGGCCCAGGAAGCCATCCTGGGCCTGTCCGGGCAGGGGGTTCCGGTGTTCGGGATCTGCCTTGGGCATCAACTGATCGCTCGGGCCTTCGGGGCCAGGACCTACAAGCTCCCCTTTGGCCACCACGGGGGGAACCACCCGGTGAAACGCCTGGAGGCCGGGACGGTGGAGATCACCTCCCAGAACCATGGGTTCGCCGTGGAGGCCGAGGAGGGCGGCGCAATCCCGGGGGCGCCCGAGCTCCGGCTCACCCACGTGAATCTCTACGACGGGACCGTGGAGGGGGTAGCACACCGATCCCTCCCCGTTTTCTCCGTGCAGTACCACCCGGAAGCAGCTCCCGGACCCCATGACAGTCGCTACCTCTTCCAGGATTTCTTTCGCCTGATGGAAGCGCGAGGCACCTGAGCCCGGACGAGGGCGCTCTTCGAGGAGGCTTGACGCGCCGGGGCGGCGGGCGTTACCGTGGCTCCCCTTGTCCCTGCCCGGAGTCCGTTACCTCATCCGGGCCACCGACTTAGAGGGAAGCCGGTCCGCGGCGCGGACCCTGCCTCCCCCACCCTTCAGGATCGGTCGGAGGGCTCTTGCCCTCCCGGAGGAATGGATGACCAAGGCGGACCTGGTGGAACAGGTTGCAGAGGCCATAGGCCCGGGGATCACGAAGAAGGACTGCGCCCTCGTCGTGGACGGCTTCCTCAATGCCGTGAAGCTCGCCCTCGCGGAGGGGGACAACATCGAGATCCGGGGCTTCGGAACCTTCAAGGTCCGGAAGCGGAAATCTCGCATGGCCAGGAACCCCCGGACGGGGGATCCGGTGGAGGTGGGCTCCCGGTCCGTTCCGGTCTTCAAGCCCTCCAAGCATCTCCGGGCCAAGGTCGCCCGTCGGGATCGGGTCCCGCAGCTCTGACGGATCCCGGCGAGGCCCCGGGCGTCCGAGGCTCCCCGCTCCTTTCGGGGCCATCCACCATGCTGGCGAGAGCCGGGGCTCCCTCGAGCCTGCGGCTCTCGTCCTTTAACAAAACGAAACTCCGGGGCATCTGAAACAACGGTGAAGGATTCGTCCGCCAATGTGGCTGCGCCGGATGCGGATCTGGTGAGCCGGGCCCAAGAGGGCGATGCCCAGGCCATGGGTTCCTTGATCGCACGGCACCACGCCAGCGTGTATCGGGTCGCTCTGGGCATCTTGAGGGAGGAGGAGGGGGCCCGGGATGTGGCCCAGGACACTTTCCTCAAGGCCTTCCGGGGACTCGAGGGGTTTCGGGGGGAGGCCTCCTTCAAGACGTGGGTCCTGACCATCGCGGCCAATGAGGCGCGGGGGATTCTCAGGAAGAAGGGGCGGCGGAAGGAGCTGAATCTGGAGGCGGCGGGCCCGGTGGCGGCCCCGGGTGAGACGGCTGAGGAGGCCTTGGGGAGGTCCGAGGAGGCCGCCGGCGTCAGGAGGCTTCTGGCTGAGTTGCCGGAGAAACAAAGGGAGGCGGTGACCTTGAGGGTTTTCGAAGGGTTGAGCTTTCGGGAGATCGGTGCCCTCATCGACTCCAGCGAAGGAGCGGCCCGGGTGAACTACCACCACGGGATCAAGCGCCTCAGGGAGATGCTGGGATGAACCCGACGACGTGCGAGGACATTCGGGAGCGGCTTCCGGATTGGTTCCACGGCTCCCTTCCCGCCGAGGAGGGGAGGGCGCTGGAGGAGCATCTGGCGGCCTGTGAGGGATGCCGTGACGAGTCGCGGCTCCTGAAAGCCCTCCTGGCGGCCCGTCCCGAGGTCCCGGAGGGGTTGGAGGCGGCCATCACGGCTCGCGTATGGGAGGATCTGGAACGCCAAGCCCCGCCATCCCGGGACAGCGAGCAGCCGGGGCGGAAGGTCCTCCCTCTCTTCGGAGCCCGGTGGCCGGGGGTGCCTGCCTGGGGGCTTTCGGCGGCGGCCCTGATGGTTCTCGGGCTGGGAACGGGCCTCCTGTGGACCCAGAGGGCCGGGATGGTGACCCCGGATCCCGTACAGGTGGTGGTCCAGGATCCCCTTCCCGAGTCCTGGTTGTGGGATGACGGCATGGTAGCCGGCGCCCCGGTGTTCGACGGTCTCTCGGAGGAAGCTCTGGAGACCCTTCTGGAGGAGCTCGGAGGATGAAACGGACCATGGGGTTCTTCATGCTGATGGTCGGCCTGGCCCTGGGTGCCTCTCCCGCCCTTTCCCAGGTGGGCCCACCCCCGGGCGCCGGGCAGCGGCGGGGCCAGGAGCCGGCTCGGCAGCAGGAACTGGAGCGACGGCTGCAGGCCCGCTTCGGCGAGAACATCCGATCCCGCCTCGGCCTGGACGCGGAGAAGCTTCGGGCCATTCAGGGGGTGATGCAGGCCTTTCAGGCCGAGCGGCAGACCCTCAACCGGTCCCACGCTTCTCTGCGGTACCGGCTCCGGGATCCGGGCCTTCCCGACATGCCGGATGCCGAGGCCCGCGCCTTCCTGCAGGAGCTGGTGGCCATCCAGGACCAGGAGCTGGCGCTCTACCGCCGGGAGCAGGAGCAGCTTCTCGGGGTTCTGACGCCCGCGCAGGTGGTCCTGTTCTACCGCCTGCGGGAGGACCTGGGCCGACGGATCCAGGAGCTCCGCCAGGGAGGGGGTGGGTTGGGGGTCGGAGGGCTCGGGGAAAGACTTCCGGGGTCCCCTCCGGAGGGGTTGCTCCCGGGAGCCGGGCGAGGGGGCGGCGGCCGGTTCCGTTGACCCGGGGAGATGCGGTTCCTACTCTGGGAGGGAGGGCATGGGGCCCTCCCTTTCTTTTCTTTTTGCCCTGATGCGGATCCGAATCCTCTTCTTCGCCGCCTACCGGGAGCGTATGGGAACCGGGGAGCTCCTTCTCGAGCTTCCGGAACCGGCTACCGTCGGTGAGCTGCTTCATGCCATCCGAAGCCTCGGGGAGCCCTTTCTCTACCTCCCCGGCGCACCCGTGGTGGCGGTGAACCGCCGGTTTGCTTCCCTCCAGACCGCTCTCCAGGACGAGGATGAGGTTGCGCTGGTCCCTCCGATGGCCGGTGGGTGATTCCCGTCACACAAGTTTCCTGAACCACGTTGACACCCCATTCAGCCCCCGGTAGGTTGCCCCCAGAGTCCCTGTTTCCATAGCAAACCTCGGACCTTGGGGGACCTGATGGTAAACAAGATCACCGTGGTCGGTGGAGGCCACGTCGGAGAGAGCTGTTCCCTCCTCGCCAGCCAGCAGGAGCTGGCCAAGGAAGTCCTCCTCCTCGACATCCTCGAGGGGGTACCCCTGGGCAAAGGGCTGGACCAGTTCCAGGCCGCACCCGTGCTGGGCTTCGACACCCGCGTGCGGGGCACGAACGACTGGGCCGACACGGCCGGCACGGACATCTTCATCGTCACCGCCGGCGTGGCCCGCAAGCCGGGGATGAGCCGCGACGACCTCCTGAAGACCAACGCCGCCATCGTGAAGGACTGCGCCCAGAACATCAAGAAGTACGCGCCGAGCTCCATCGTCATCGTGGTGTCGAACCCCCTGGACATCATGGCCTACGTGGCCATGGTGGAGACGGGATTTCCCAGGGACCGGGTCTTCGGGATGGCCGGAATCCTGGACACCGCGCGCTTCCGGGCCTTCCTGGCCATGGAGCTGAACGTGAGCGTGGAGGACATCCAGGCCCTGGTGCTGGGCGGCCACGGGGACTCCATGGTGCCCCTGGTGAGCTACGCCAGCATCAGCGGTATCCCCCTCACCTTCTTTCTCTCCAAAGAGAAGCTCGAGCCCATCATCAAGCGCACCCGGGGGGGGGGCGGCGAGATCGTGGCTCTCCTCAAGACGGGGAGCGCCTACTACGCCCCCGCGGCCGGGGCCGTGCAGATGGCCGAGGCCATCGTGAAGGACAAGAAGCGGATCCTGCCCTGCTCCTGCTACCTGCAGGGAGAGTACGGCCAGAAGGGGATCTTCATCGGCGTGCCCTGCAAGATCGGCAAGGGTGGGATGGAGGGAATCCTCGAGGTTCCCCTCTCCGATGAGGAGGCTGCCGCGCTGAACAGCAGCATCGCGGCGGTGCGGAGCACCATGGACGACCTCTCCAAGCTGGAGTACTGAGCGAACCCAACGGAGCGGCCCCGGATCTCCGGGGCCGCGCCTCCCTCAGGCTACCTGAGTACCGGGAGATGCGATGCGTCGGGTCATAAGTCTCTACCGCACGTCGGTAGGGAAAAAGTTCTACATGGCCATATCGGGCGTGGTCCTGATCGGCTTCCTCGTCGCCCACATGGTCGGCAACCTCAAGATGTACATGGGAGCCGAGGCCTTCAATCACTACGCCGAGTTCCTCCGGGTGGTGGGGGAACCGGTGCTTCCCCGCATGGTGGGGCTCTGGATCTTCCGCCTGGTCCTCCTGGGGTGCGTGGGGCTCCACATGCTGTCCGCCCTCCAGGTCTACCTCCAGAGCCGGAAAGCCCGGGGGACGGATTACACCAAGGAGGAATCCCTCTCCTTCGCCTACGCCTCCCGGACCATGCGCTGGGGCGGGGTGATCATCGCCGCCTTCGTGCTCTACCACATCCTCCACTTCACCGTGGGATCCGCCCACCCGGACTTCGTCCATGGCGACGCCTACCGGAACGTGGTCCTCGGCTTCGGGAGCTGGTGGGTGGCGGGGTTCTATACCGTCACCCTGGTCATGGTGACCTTCCACCTCTACCACGGGCTCTGGAGCGCCTTCCAGACCGTGGGCGCCAACCATCCCAGGTACAACCCCTACCGCCGACCCCTGGCCCTCGCCCTCGCCCTGGTGATCTTCGTCGGGTTCATGACGGTGCCCGTGGGGGTGAAGACCGGGATGCTGGCCCTGGAGGGTGCCGGGGGTGCTTCCCACGGCGTCGCGGCCGTCGAGGCTCATGCTACGGATGGGGGAGAATAGAGACATGGAGCTCAACGCCAAGATCCCGTCCGGCCCGGTCGACCAGTGCTGGACGAAGCACCGCTTCGACATGAAGCTGGTGAACCCCGCCAACAAGCGGAAATACAACGTCATCATGATCGGCTCCGGGCTGGCCGGGGCCGGTGCCGCCGCCGCCATGGGGGAGCTGGGCTACAACGTCCGGGTCTACACCTACAACGACTCGGCCCGGCGGGCCCACTCCATCGCCGCCCAGGGGGGGATCAACGCCGCCAAGAACTACCAGAACGACGGCGACAGCATCTTCCGCCTCTTCTACGACACCGTGAAGGGCGGCGACTTCCGCTCCCGGGAAGCCAACGTCTACCGGCTGGCTGAGGTGAGCGTGAACATCATCGACCAGTCCGTGGCCATGGGGGTTCCCTTCGCCCGGGAGTACGGCGGGCTTCTGGACAACCGTTCCTTCGGCGGCGCCCAGGTGTCGCGGACCTTCTACGCCCGCGGGCAGACCGGGCAGCAACTCCTGTTGGGGTGCTACTCGGCCCTGCAGAAGCAGGTGGCCGGCGGGAACGTCAAGGTCTTCCCCCGCCACGAGATGATGGAGGTGGTGGTGGTGGACGGAGTAGCCCGCGGGGTGGTGGTGCGGGACCTGGTGAGCGGACGGATCTTCTCCGACGCCGCCGATGCCGTGGTCCTGGCCACGGGGGGTTACTCCAACGTTTTCTTCCTCTCCACCAACGCCAAGGGGTGCAACGTCACCGCGGCGTGGAGGGCCCACCGCCAGGGCGCCGGCTTCGCCAACCCCTGTTTCACCCAGATCCACCCCACTTGCATCCCGCCCGCGGGGGAGCACCAGTCCAAGCTCACCCTCATGAGCGAGTCGCTGCGCAACGACGGGCGCATCTGGGTCCCCAGGAAGGCCGGAGACAACCGCGCCCCCGGGAGCATCGCCGAGGACGACCGCGACTACTACCTGGAGCGCTTCTATCCCTCCTTCGGGAACCTGAGCCCCCGGGACATCTCGTCGCGCCGGGCCAAGGAGATGGTGGACACCGGGCACGGGGTCGGCGAGAGGAAGAACGGCGTCTACCTCGACTTCAAGGACGCCATCGCCCGCCTGGGGAAGGACAAGATCCGGGAGCGCTACGGGAACCTCTTCTCCATGTACGAGAAGATCACCGGCGAGGACCCCTACGCGGTGCCCATGCGCATCTACCCCGCGCCCCACTACACCATGGGCGGCCTCTGGGTGGACTACAACCTCCAGACCACCGTGCCGGGGCTCTTCGCCGCCGGGGAGGCCAACTTCAGCGACCACGGCGCCAACCGGCTGGGGGCCAGCGCTCTCATGCAGGGTCTGGCCGACGGGTATTTCGTCCTTCCCCTCACCATCGGGGACTGGCTGGCCCGCGTGAAGGGCGGAGCCAACAAGACCGACCACCCCGCCTTCAAGGACGCGGAGCGGGAGGTGAAGGCCAAAATGGACTCGCTCCTGGCCGTGGGCGGCAAGACCAGCGTGGACGCCTTCCACCTGAAGCTGGGCCGCATCATGTGGGACAAGTGCGGGATGGCCCGCAACGAAGCGGGGCTCAAGCAGGCCATCGGCGAGATCCGGGAGTTGCGCGAGGCCTACTGGAAGGACGTGCGGGTGTTGGGCAACGGGGAGTCCCTGAACCAGTCGCTGGAGAAGGCGGGGCGGGTGGCGGACTTCCTGGAGTTCGCCGAGGTCATGTGCTACGACGCACTGGCCCGCAATGAGTCCTGCGGCGCCCACCTGCGGGAGGAGCATACCACCGAGGACGGTGAGGCCAAACGGGACGACAAGGACTTCGCCTTCGTGTCGGTCTGGGAATTCAAGGGTGTCGGGGAGGAGCCGGCCCTGCACAAGGAGCCGCTGACCTTCGAAAACGTGCCCCTCTCCACGAGGAGCTACAAGTAATGGACCTCACACTTCACGTCTGGCGCCAGAACGGCCCCCAGGACAAGGGCCGCTTCGAGACCCTTCCCGCCCGGGACATCAGCGAGCACATGTCCTTCCTGGAGATGCTCGACCTGGTCAACGAGCACCTCATCGCCGAGGGGAAGGAGCCCATCGCCTTCGACCACGACTGCCGCGAGGGGATCTGCGGCACCTGTGGCCTCATGATCAACGGGGTTCCCCACGGACCCCTCAACCTCACCACCGCCTGCCAGATCCACATGCGGCACCTGAAAGGGGCCAGCGAGGTCTGGATCGAGCCCTGGCGGGCCACGGCTTTCCCGGTCCTGAGGGACCTCATCGTGGACCGGAGCGCCCTGGACCGGATCATCGAGGCCGGGGGCTACATCTCCATCCGTACCGGAAGCGCCCCCGACGCCAACGCCACCCCCATCAAGAAGATCGATGCGGACATGGCCATGGACGCGGCCATCTGCATCGGGTGCGGGGCGTGCGTGGCGGCGTGTCCCAACGCCAGCGCCATGCTCTTCATGTCCGCCAAGGTCGGCCACCTGGGTCTTCTGCCCCAGGGCCAGCCCGAACGGTACGAACGGGTCCTGGACATGGTGGCGGTCCACGACGCCGAGGGCTTCGGCAACTGCACGAACCACGGGGCGTGCCAGAACGCCTGCCCCAAGGGGATCAGCGTGGACTTCATCGCCCGCCTGAACCGGGACCTGGTGAAGGCGACCTTGTGCTACAAACCCTACGAGGTATCGGCGGTGTAGGGCCTGAGGGCCTGACGCCCCCGGGTTCCGGATGGTCGGTTCGGCATTCTGGAAGGGTCGGCCCCTCCCGGGGTCGGCCCTTTCCTCTCCCGGCAAGGAGGATTCCGTGTCCTTACCCACTCTACGGAGTGACACCCCGACCCGAAGCCCTGGGCCTGGGTGCGCGGGGGGCTTGAAGTCCCTGGTTGCCCTGGTGGTGGTGGGGTGCGCCTCCGGTGGGCCGGGGGTGGAGCCCCCCCTCGAGGAGACGACCTTCTCTCCCGGCCTGGAAGTGGCGCTGGAGCGGATGACCCACACTCCTTCCGGGGTCTACATGGAGGACCTGAGGGAGGGGCAGGGGGAAGAGGCCCGCCGGGGCCGGCGGCTCACGGTGCACTATCAGGGTTGGTTCCCCGATGGGCGCCTCTTCGATTCCACCCGGGAGTCCGGGGGCCCCGTGAGCTTCACCCTGGGGCGCCGGGAGGTGATCCAGGGTTGGGAGGAGGGGCTGGAGGGTATGCGGGTGGGGGGCCTGAGGCGACTGGTGGTTCCTTCCCGGATGGGGTACGGGCGACGGGGGGTGGAAGGCCTGGTCCCTCCCGACGCCGCGCTGGTGTTCGAGATCGAGCTCCTCCAGGTGGGGGACCGGGAGTAGGCCTGCCTCCCTCGGGTCGATCGGAACCGCACAACGAGAACGATGGGGACTGGAGACCAAGCAAGATGCGAGAATGGAGCACGGTATCGATTCTGGGAGCCAGCCTGGCCCTCCTGGCGTGCGGTGGGGAGGAGGCTTCCGAGCCCCCCCGGATCCTGGTGGAAGCCACGGCCTCGGCACCCGCGCTGGACGTGGCAGCGATGACTCCGACCCCGACAGGCCTGCGCTACCTGGACCTGATGGTGGGGGAGGGGGCCCAGGCCACGCCGGGGGTGCCCGTCACCGTCCACTACGCCGGGTGGCTGGTCGATGGGGAGAAGTTCGACGCCTCCGTCGACAGGGGGGAGACCTTCTCCTTCCCTCTGGGGGGTGGGCGGGTCATCGCGGGGTGGGACGAGGGGGTCGCGGGGATGCGGGTCGGCGGAGTACGCCGTCTGTTGATCCCTCCGGAACTGGGTTACGGCGCGGGCGGGTACCCGCCGGTGATCCCTCCCAACGCCACCCTGGTCTTCGACGTCCAGCTCATGGGGGTGGGGAGCGGGGGCTGAGCCTGGGACCTCCTTCTCCTGGCCGCGGGCCAGGGAGGGGCCGAAAGGGCTCGGAGGTTACATTCTCGGCAGCGTCACCCCCTTCTGGTCCATGTACTTTCCCTTGCGGTCGGCGTAGGCGGTCTCGGGGGGCTCGTCCCCCTGGAAGAAGAGGAGCTGGGCGATCCCCTCCCCTCCGTAGATCTTGGCGGGCAGGGGGGTGGTGTTGGAGATCTCCAGGGTCAGGTGCCCGCACCAGGTGGGCTCCAGGGGGGTGACGTTCACGATGATCCCGCAGCGGGCGTAGGTGCTCTTCCCCACGCACACCACCAGGACGTCCCGGGGGATGCGGAAGTACTCCTCGGTACGGGCCAGGGCGAAGGAGTTGGGGGGGATGATGCACTCCCCGGCGTGCACATCCACGAAGGAGCGGGGATCGAAGTTCTTGGGATCCACCACCACGCTGTGGACGTTGGTGAAGACCTTGAACTCCGGGGCCACCCGGATGTCGTAGCCATACGAGGACAGGCCGTAGGAGATGATCCCTTCCTTCACCTGTCCTGCCTCGAAGGGCTCGATCATCCCCTCCTCCTCCGCCATGCGGCGGATCCAACGATCGCTCTTGATGCTCATGGGTGTCTGAGGTTTAGGGACGCCAAAAATCTCTCCAGGGATATCGGAACGGGGGCTCTCCGGGAGGGTAGAGGGGCCCAAGATAGGGGGCTCCGGCGTCCCCGGGCAAACGGCATGGAAGATGCTAACTTGCGAGCCCTGAACGGCTCCCGGGGTTGCTTGACACCCCTCTGGAGCGCCGGGTACATTCGGGCGTCCGAAAAAGTGAACGATTTCACACAGGGTTGGGTCGTCCTCATGGCGGAATCCTACGTTCCTCTCCTGATCCTCTTCGCCCTCTCCGCGGCGGCGGCGGTCGGCTTCGTGGTGATCTCCCACCTGTTCAACCCTCGCAGGCCGACGCCTCAGAAGGACATGCCCTACGAGTCGGGGATGATTCCCCTGGGGGACACCCGGGCCCGCTTTCCGGTGAAGTTCTACGTGGTGGCCATCAGCTTCATCGTCTTCGACCTGGAGACGGTGTTCCTGATTCCCTGGGCGGTGGAGATGAGGGCGCTGGGCTGGAGCGCCTTCCTGGCGGTGACCCTCTTCGTCATCGTCCTTGCCGTCGGGCTTCTGTACGAATGGAAGAAAGGAGGCTTGGAGTGGGACTGAGCAAAGCCCCCCTTCCCATGGTAGGAGGCGGCTCTCCGAGGATTCTGGGTGTCGGGACCCCGGCATTCCTGACCTCCTCGGTGGACTTCCTGGTGAACTGGGCCCGGAGGAACTCCATGTGGCCCATGCCCTTCGGGACCGCCTGCTGCGGCATCGAGATGATGGCCGCCTACGCCAGCGACTACGACCTGGCCCGCTTCGGGATGGAGCGGATGTCCTTCAGCCCCCGGCAGGCGGACGTTCTCATCTGCGCCGGGCGGGTGCCCTACAAGCTGGCCCCGGTCCTTCGCCGAATCTGGGACCAGATGACCCAGCCCAAGTGGTGCATCTCCATGGGGGCGTGCGCCAGCACGGGCGGCGTCTTCGACGTCTACTCCATGGTCCAGGGGATCGACACCATCGTACCCGTGGACGTCTACATCCCGGGATGTCCCCCCAGGCCGGAGGCGCTCATCTACGCCCTCATGATGCTCCAGGACAAGATCCGGCAGGAGAGCCTGGCCCAGCACGACATCCTGCGGGCGGAGGATCCCTCGGCCGTGGCCCAGCCTCGGGCGAACGACGAGGAGGTGGCCGCCCTCTCGGGGCCCTTCGGGAACTCCACACAGCAGAACCGGGTGAGCGGGCTCGTCCAGTCGGACGCCGTGGACCGCCCGGACGACCGGATCTCCTAGGGACGTAAGGGCAGAAAGGGCAGCCTCATGGCAGTGAAGAAATCCAGCTTTGATTCGGTGGCGGCGGGGCCGGCCCCCTCCGCCGATGCGCCCGACGCCTCAAGGCCCGCCACCGCTTCCACTCCCGCCCATCCTTCCGTCGATGCGCTGCGGGGGAGGTTCGCCGACGCCGTGTTGCACCATGAGGTGGTGGGGGGTGACGAGCACGTGGTGTTCGTGACGCCTGAGCGGAGCCTCGAGGTCCTCACCTTCCTGAAGGACGACCCGGGGCAGCGCTACGACCTCCTGCGGGACGTCACCGCCGTGGACTACGGCGGTGGCCGACCCCTCCAGGTGGTCTATCAACTCTTCTCCCTCACCTTCAGGCGCGCTCTGAGGATGAAGTGCGAGCTCCCCTTGAACGCCCTGGAGATCGATTCCGCCTTCTGGCTCTGGAGGTCCGCCAACTGGCTCGAGCGGGAGGTCTTCGACCTCTTCGGAATCACCTTCAGGAACCACCCCGATCTCAGGCGCATCCTCATGCCTGAGGATTATGCCGAGGGCCACCCCCTCCGGAAGGACTTTCCCCTGCGGGGGCGCTTCTCCCGGGCGGAGCAGACCCGGCGGGCGCTGAGCCAGGAGCTGGGTCATTACTACATCCAGCAGGAGATCGACATGGGTGGGGAGCCCCAGAGCCTCCCTCCCTCCATGAAGGAGCTGGAGGCGCGACCGGAGGAAACGGCCGCTGGTTGAGCGGCCCGACCCCCTCCAGCCTGAGCCCGACGCCAAGACCGAAACGGGATAGAGGTACCATGGCCCAGAAGACCGTGGAGTTCACACTCGGCCGCAACCCGGAGATGGGAGTGGACGGCAGGCCCGTCATGGGCCCCCTGGCCCCCATCGATCTTCCGGAGCCGGATTTCGCGTCCGAGAACATGCTCCTGAACATCGGCCCCCAGCACCCTGCCACCCACGGGGTTCTGCGTCTCGTGGTGGAGCTGGACGGCGAGACCATCGTCCGGTGCATCCCCCACATCGGATACCTTCACTCCTCCTTCGAGAAGCTGGGAGAGTACCGGACCTGGAACCAGGTCGTTCCCCTGACGGACCGCATGGACTACCTGGCTCCCCTCATCTACAACTGCGCCTACGCCATGAGCGTGGAGAAGATGATGGGGATCGAGGTCACCGAGCGGTGCAAGCTCACCCGGGTCATCATGATGGAGCTGGACCGGATCTTCGGGCACCTCCTCTGGCTCGGGACCTTCGCCATGGATGCCGGGGCCTTCACCCCCTTCCTCTACACCTTTGAGGAGCGGGAGAAGATCTATCGCCTCCACGAGGCCTACACCGGCGCCCGCATCACCACCTCCGCCACCCGGGTGGGGGGGATGATGTCGGACATGCCCGAGGGGTGGGCCAGGGGGGTGAGGGACTTCTGCAACGGGCTCCCCCGGACCCTGGACGAATGCGTGACCCTCCTCAACGCGAACGGCATCCTCCTGAGCCGCACGCTGGGGATCGGGGCCATCTCCGGTGAGGACGCCCTGAACTTCGGGTTCACCGGGGCCAACCTTCGGGGGAGCGGGGTGGCCTACGACGTCCGCAAGGACCAGCCCTACTACGACTACGAGACCTACGACTTCCAGATTCCCATAGGGGAGCACGGGGACTGCTACGATCGCTACCTGGTGAGGATGGAGGAGATGCGCCAGAGCCTTCTGATCCTCCACCAGGCGCTGGACCGGCTGGAGAAGGCCGGGGGGCCCATGGACGTCCCCGACCCCCGGATCTCCCTGCCTTCCAAGACGGACTGCATGAGCGACATGGAGTCCATGATCCATCACTTCAAGCTCATCACCGAAGGGATCCACGCTCCCCCCGGGGAGTCCTACTTCCCCGTGGAGGCCTCCAAGGGGGAGCTGGGGATGTACGTCGTGAGCGACGGTGGGAACAAGCCCGTGCGCTGGAGGGTGCGCCCCCCGTCTTTCGTGAACCTCTCCGTTCTTCCGAAGCTCATGGAGGGCCACCTCCTGGCCGACCTCATCATGATCAACGCCAGCATCGATATCGTCCTCGGGGAGATCGACCGATGAGCGACTCATCCCGGATCCCCTTCGCCAACCCCGGATGGGCCGGCAACACCGGGGAGTTCGACCTCACCGAGGCCCAGGTCCGGGGCGACGACTACGTGGGCGAGCGCCCCATGGAGGGTGGCCACCCCTCCGGGGCCTCCTCCTACCCGTACATGCTCGCCGAGAGGGATCCCCAGGCTCCCCTCTTCGAGGGTCCCTACCTGGTGCGGTGGGAGAAGCTCCGGAGCCGGTATCCTGATGCCCGCTCCGCCCTCCTCCCCACCCTGGGGATGGCCCAGGAGCTCCGGGGGCACCTCTCGCCCGAGACCATGGACGAGGTCGCCAGGCTCCTGGACCTTTCCCCGGCGTATGTCCGGGGGGTGAGCACCTTCTACACGATGTACAACAAGCGTCCCATGGGACGCTTTCTCATCCAGGTCTGCACGAACATCAGCTGCAGCATCTGCGGTGGCGACGACGTGCTCACCGCTTTCCTGAACAACACGAACACCGAGCTGGGGGAGACCTCCGAGGACGGGAACTTCACCGTCATCGAGGCCGAGTGCCTGGCGGCCTGCGGCTTCCCCACCTGCGTTCAGATCAACTCCCGCTATTACGAGAATGTGACTCCCAAGGACGTTCCCGGGATTCTGGAGCGCCTCAAGACTCAGGGTAAGTAGATGGCATACCCGTACACGCACCAGAAAGAGGTTCGGCTCCTCTCCAAGCACTTCGGGGAGCCCGAGGCCCGCACCCTGGAGGGATGGAAGGCCCGGGGCGGGTATCAGGCCCTCCCCAGAGCCTTCGAGATGGGGCGGGAGAAGGTCATCGAGGAGGTGAAGGCCTCGGGGCTCCGGGGAAGGGGAGGGGCCGGGTTCCCAGCGGGCGTGAAGTGGAGCTTCATGCCCAAGGAGCGCACCCGCCCCCACTACCTCCTCTGCAACGCCGACGAGTCCGAGCCCGGGACCTTCAAGGACCGGGAGCTCCTGCGCTGGACCCCTCACCTGGTCGTCGAGGGGATGGCCATCGCCGCTTACGCCATCCAGGCGGAGCATGCCTACATCTATTGCCGGGGTGAGTTCTTCGAGACCACCCAGGTCCTGGCCAGGGCGGTGGAAGAGGCCTACGGGGCGGGGATCCTGGGGGAGGACGCCATGGGCTCCGGGCACCGGATCGACCTCACCGTGCACGTGGGCGCCGGGGCCTACATCTGCGGGGAGGAGACGGGGCTCATGAACTCCCTGGAGGGCCGCAGAGGCCAGCCCAGGGTGAAGCCTCCCTTCCCGGCCCAGGCCGGCTACATGGGGATGCCCTCCACGGTGAACAACGTGGAGACGCTGGCGTCGGTCCCCTTCATCACCACCCACGGGGGGGAAGCGTACCGGGCCTACGGCACCCAGCAGAGCCCCGGGACCAAACTCTTCTGCGTGAGCGGGCACGTGCGGCGTCCGGGGAACTATGAGCTTCCCCTGGGCTTCCCCCTCATGGAGCTGATCGACGATGTCTGCGGCGGGATGCGGGAGGGACGGAGCCTCAAGGGGGTCATCCCGGGAGGTAGCTCCGTGCCCATCCTGAACGCCGAGGAGTGCAGGGAGTGCCTCCTGTCCTACGAGGGCGTCGTGGCCGCCGGCTCCCAGCTGGGGTCGGCCGCCGTGATCGTCATGGACGACAGCACGGACATGGTGAAACAGGTGCGGCGGATGGTGGGCTTCTACGCCCACGAGTCCTGCGGCCAGTGCACCCCCTGCCGGGAAGGGAGCGCCTGGGTGGAGAGGATCCTCCGGCGCATCGAGGACGGCCGGGGAACGGAGGACGACCTGGACACCCTCATGGAGGTGACCACCCAGATGGAGGGGACCACCATCTGCGTGCTGTCGGACTCGGTGGCGGCCCCGGTCAAATCCTCCATCCTGAAGTTCCGGGAGGAGTACCTCGCCCGGATCCGGACCGGAGAGAAGGTCGGGGCGGCCTGAGGGCGGGGCCCCTGAAGGCATGCGAAGCAAGGAAATCAAGGGATTCCTGGGAATATGACCGATCAGCCAAGTCCGCAGACCGTCACCCTGACCATCGACGGCAGGGAGGTCACGGTTCCGAAGGGGACCACGATCCTCCGGGCTGCCGAGAGGGTGGGCATCAAGATCCCCCATTACTGCTACCACCCGGGGTTGTCCTCTCCGGCCATGTGCCGCCTCTGCCTGGTGGAGGTGGAGGGGTGGCCGAAGCTGGCTCCCTCCTGCAAGACGACGGTGGCCGATGGGCAGGTGGTCCTCACTGACAGTGAAAAGGCGCTGTCGCAGAGGAGGGGGGTCCTGGAGTTCTACCTGGTGAACCACCCCCTGGATTGCCCCATCTGCGACCAGAGCGGGGAGTGCAAGCTCCAGGATTTCGTCTTCGCCGAGGGGCGGGAGCACGGCCGGGGCCGGGAGCCCAAGCGGGTTCTCGGCCGGGACGATTTCGGAGGGGACGTCCTCTTCAACGGCGACCGCTGCGTCATGTGCACCCGCTGCGTGCGCTTCATGAGGGAGGTGGCCGGGGACGAGCGGTTGACCGTGGTGGAGCGTGGAAACCGCTCCGTCATCGACACCTTCTTCGATCGGGGCCTCGAGGGCTCACCCTTCGCCGGGAACATCGTGGACATCTGTCCGGTGGGCGCCCTGGTGAGCAAGGACTTCCTCCACAAGGCACGGGCCTGGGACCTGGATCACACTCCGTCGGTCTGCCCCTCCTGCAGCCAGGGGTGCAACATCTCCCTCCACACCCGGGACAACCTGATCCAGCGCCTGAAGCCCCGGGAGAACCTGGAGGTGAACGGCTGGTGGATGTGCGACTTCGGCCGCCACAACTACGAGTGGATCAACCGGAGCGATCGGCTGGAGGTGCCGCTGGTGCGGGGGAAGGCCACGGGGTGGCCCGAGGCGCTGAAGGCCCTGCTGGAGGCGCTCCAGGCGGGGAAGGGGGGCGTGAAAGCCGCGACCTGGGCCCATGCCTCCAACGAGGAGCTGGGGCTTCTCAAGGCTCTGGTGGCGGCCCTGGGTGGGGGAGAGACCGTGTTCCGGTCGCCCCGGGCCCAGGAAGAGGTGCTTCTCCCTGGCTATCCCCTTTTGGCCCGGAGGAGGGACCTGGCCCCCAACGTGAGAGGGGCCGAGGTCCAGGGCTTCACCCGGGTGGGGGACGACGAGGCCCGGGGTGGCCTGGAAGCACTGGCCGACCACGACGGGGTGCTGGTGGTGGTGGGGGATCCCCTGGCGGAGCTGGACGAGAGCTTCGGCTCCCGCGCCAGCCTTTTCGTCTATCTGGGGAGCTATCGGTGCCAGGCGGCGTCCCACGCCCACTTCGTGCTTCCCATCACCACCTTCGCCGAAGGGGAGGGGACCTTCACCAACGTCCAGGGACGGGTACAACGGTTCTGGCCGGGGCTCTTGGCCCCCGGAGCCGCCCGGCCCGCCTGGATGATCCTGGGAGCCCTCCTGGCGGAGCTCACCGACGCGGAGGCCCCGACCCGGGCCGACCAGGCCTTCGCCCTGGTGGCGGAGCGGACCCCCGAGCTCGGGGGAATCACCTATCGGGACATCGGAACCCGGGGTGCCCTGGCGAACGAGCCTGCCAGGCTTTCCGGCGACTGAGGCAACGAGCCCATGAAAGAGCTATCGACCACCGCGTTTCTCGTCATGGCGACCATCAAGGTCCTGACCGTCTTCGGGGGGACCATGGGTGTGGTAGCCCTCCTCACCCTCCTGGAGCGACGCGTCGCCGGCTTCATCCAGGACCGCTACGGGCCGAACCGGGTGGGTCCCTTCGGGCTCTTCCAGCCCGTGGCCGACGGGCTGAAGGGGTTCTTCAAAGAGGAGACCATGCCGGCCTCCGCGGCCCAGCCCTACTTCCTCATGGGCCCCATCATCTCGCTGGCGCCGGCGCTGGTGACCTTCGCGGTGGTACCCTTCGCCGCCCCCCTCCCCACGCCCTGGGGCGTGGTGGACATGATCGTGGCGGACGTGCCCATCGGGATCCTCTACGTCATGGCCCTGAGCTCCCTCGGGGTCTACGGGGTGGTCATGGGCGGATGGGCGTCCAACAACAAGTACTCCTTCCTGGGGGCGCTCAGGGCCTCGGCCCAGATGGTCAGCTACGAGGTGGCCCTGGGAATGGCGGTGGTGGTGGTCCTCATGATGGCCGGGAACGTCACCCTGACGGAGATGGTCTGGCAGCAGCAGCAGCTCGGGCTGTGGTTCGCCTTTCCCATCTCCCTGGCCTTCATCCTCTTCGTGATCTCCGCCTTCGCCGAGACCAACCGGCTCCCCTTCGACATGCCGGAGGCCGAGTCGGAGCTGGTGGGAGGGTTCCACACCGAGTACTCGGGGATGAAGTACGCCATGTATCCCATGGGCGAGTACTCCCACATGCTCACCTCCTCCGCCCTCATGGCCACCCTCTTCTTCGGGGGGTGGGACATTCCGTTCTGGACGGGGGACGACGCCTTCTTCCTCCAGGGGATGTGGGTGGGGGGCTTCGCCGAGAACGGCGCCCCCATCGCCGCGGAGCTGGCCTGGTGGAAGACCCTTCTCACCCTCGGGTCCTTCGCCGCGAAGACGGGCTTCTTCATCCTGGTGTACATCTGGGTCCGGTGGACGGTGCCGCGGCTGCGCTACGACCAGATCATGCAGCTCGGCTGGAAGGTGATGCTCCCCACCGCGCTGGCCTACGTCATGATCGTCGCGGGGACGATCCTCGTCCTGGATGAGCTGGAGATTCCCTACGGCTTCCTGTTCGGGCTGGCGCTCACGGTGGTGAGCGCCCTCTGCACGGGGATCTTCCTCTTCGTGGTGGACCGTGGGCGTACCCTCACGGGAGCCTCCCACGGGAGCCGGGAGCGGTTCCGGGCCCTGGCCAGGGCCTCGGGAAGGGAAGCGGTGACGGCGCCTGCCCCGGACTGATCCTCCGGGGGCGGGGCGGGTGGGAAGGAAACGGAAGCGAACGAAAGAGAGACGAGTCAGCGATGCCACCAACTGTCAAGGTCGTGCGACGTCCGGAAGGGGAAACGACGTCGTATCTCCGTGCCACCCTTAAGGGTATGGCTCTGACCTTCAAGCATCTTGTGAACCCCAACAAGGTCACGATCCAATACCCGGAGGAGCGGCCCGTGGTGGCCCCGCGCTGGCGGGGCACCCACCGGATGGAGGTCCATGCCGACGGTCGCCCCAAGTGCGTGGCCTGCGGGCTATGCCCGACCGTCTGCCCGGCGAACTGCATTCGCCTGGTGGGGGGGGAGGACGACCAGGGAAACCGGTATCCCATCGTCTACGAGATCGACGAGTTCCGCTGCATCTTCTGCGGGATGTGCCAGGAGGTGTGTCCGGTGGAAGCCATCCACGTGGGCGTGCACTATGAGAACTCGGAATACACCCGGGAGCGGTTCGTGTACGACCTGGACCGCCTCATGGAGCAGGAGCATCCCAGCGCCCTCCTTTGGGATCCTTCCGATCCCCCGTCCCAGTGACGGAGGCGAGAAACCATGACCGATATCCTCTTCTACGTTTTTTCCGCGGTGGCCGTCGGGAGCGCCATGCTCATGGTCACCCGGAAGAACCCCGTGGCCAGCCTCCTCTTCATGGTGGCCACGCTGGCCTCCCTGGCGGGGATCTTCGTCCTCTTCGAGGCCCACTTCCTCGCGGCCATCCAGGTCATCGTCTACGCCGGGGCCATCATGGTCCTCTTCCTCTTCGTCATCATGCTCCTGAACCTGGGGCATGACTACCGGAAGGACCTCAGGGGAGGGGTATGGGCCATCCTCTCCTTCATGGTGGCGGGGGCGATGGCCGGGGTCCTGGCCCGGCAGTTCCGCGGGGCGGGGGCCGACCCCCTCCTGGCTCGATTCGGGGGCGGTGAGGCCATGGATGCCCTCCTGGCGGAGCGGGGCGCCATCGGGGCCATCGCCCACCCCCTGTACACCGACTACGTGGTGGCCTTCGAGATTACGGGGATTCTCCTTCTGGTGGCTGTCGTCGGGGCCCTGGCCCTGGCGAAGCGGAGGGTGTGAGGCATGCTTACCGAAGCCCTCATCGTCAGCGCCTTTCTCTTCGCGGTCGGGACCTTTGGGGTGCTGGTCCGCCGCAATGCCATCATCATGTTCCTCTGCATCGAGCTGCAGCTGAACGCCGTGAACCTCTCCTTTGTGGCCCTTTCCCGGTACCTGGGCATCGAGGGGCAGGTCTTCGTGTTCTTCGTCATGACCGTGGCGGCTGCCGAGGCGGCTGTGGGATTGGCCATCATCATCTCCATCTTCCGCCACTACGAGACGGTGAACGTGGACAACTTCAATCTCCTGAAGTGGTAAGGGCATGACGCTTCCACTGGGGTACTTCGCGTTGCAGGCGGGGCACGAGCTCCAGGCGGCCCACGGGCCTGCCGGGGAGGCCTTCGAGCCCTTCCTGCCGGGGTGGGTCATCCTCCTCCCCCTCCTGGGCTTCCTCCTGAACGGAGCCCTGGCCCTGGCCGCCTCCCGGCGCTCGGCCGACGCGGTGCGGGCCGGGGGCGAGTTGGACTTCTTCCAGGGGGGCAAGCGCCCCCTGACCCACGTCCTTCCCACCTGGATCGGGCCCGGGGTCGTCGGCCTGGCCTTCCTCATCGTCCTGGTGAACTTCACCCGGATGCTGGGGGTGGAGCTCCACGAGCCCGTGGTCCGCCATTACTGGACGTGGATGGCCACCGGCACCTTCCAGGTGGACGCCGCCATCCAGCTGGACCAGCTCAGCATGGTGATGATGCTGGTGGTGACCGGGGTCAGCTTCCTCATCCATATCTTCAGCGTGGGGTACATGGGGGAGGACGCGGGCTATCCCCGGTACTTCGCCTACCTGAACCTCTTCGTCTTCTTCATGCTGACCCTGGTCATGGGGTCCAGCTTCCCGGTCCTCTTCGTGGGGTGGGAGGGGGTGGGGTTCTGTAGCTACATCCTCATCGGATACTGGTTCAGCGACCGGGAGAAGTCCGACGCCGGGAAGAAGGCCTTCATCGTCAACCGGATCGGGGACTTCGGGTTCCTGGTGGCGATGTTCCTCCTCTTCACCACCTTCGGGACGCTGAATTTCACCGAGGTCTTCCACGAGGCCCCCGGCGCCCTGGCCTATGGCGGGGGGCTGGTGACGGCCATCACCCTGCTCCTCCTCCTGGGAGCCACGGGGAAGAGCGCCCAGATCCCGCTCTACGTCTGGCTCCCCGACGCCATGGCGGGCCCCACGCCCGTCAGCGCCCTGATCCATGCCGCCACCATGGTGACGGCAGGGGTCTACATGGTGGCCCGGACCTCGGTCCTCTTCGCCCTGGCTCCGGTGGGGGGTCTGTCCGTGGCTCTGATCGGTGCGGCCACGGCGCTCTTCGCCGCCACCATCGGCCTGGCGCAGTACGACATCAAGAAGGTCCTGGCCTACTCCACCATCTCCCAGTTGGGCTACATGTTCATCGGGGTGGGGGTGGGAGCCTACGCCGCCGGGATCTTCCACCTCATGACCCACGCCTTCTTCAAGGCCCTCCTCTTCCTGGGCTCCGGCGCGGTGATCCACTCCATGCACCACGCCCTGCACCACACCCACAATCACGCCGATCCCCAGGACATGCGGAACATGGGCGGGCTGAAGAAGCACATGCCCATCACCTGGATCGTCATGTGGGTGGCCACCCTGGCCATCGCCGGGATCTGGCCCTTCGCCGGGTTCTTCTCCAAGGACGAGATCATCTGGATGGCGGGCGCCCGGGCCGCCGGGAGCTACGGGGGGTGGTTCACCCTCATCTGGATCATGGCGCTGGCGGCGGCCATGCTCACCGCCGTCTACATGACCCGCCTCATGGTCATGACCTTCCACGGGGAGAACCGGACCGGGAAGGAGGAGGCCCATCACCTCCACGAGGCCCCGGCCGTCATGTGGGTTCCCCTGGCCGTCCTGGCGGTGCTCTCGGTGTTCGGGGGGTGGGTCAACGTCCCCCACGAAATCCAGGAGTCCTTCCTGGGCGGCTTCGGTCTCCTGCCCATGAGCGAATGGATGCACGAGTGGCTCCACCCCATCGCCGGGGTGGCCACGGAGATCCAGGCCGCCAACGCCGGGGACTTCGGGCACTTCGCCCCCTTCGGCGGCGGCGAGTTGTTGTGGGCCATCCTCTCCACGGCGGCCGCCCTGGTGGTGGTCCTGGTCTCGGCCCGGGTGGTGGGAGGCTTCAAGTTGTTGCCGGCGGCCCAGGACAAGGCGCCGGCGGGCTTCAAGAAGGTGCTGTTGAAGAAGTACTACGTGGACGAGATCTACGATGCCCTGGTCGTCCAACCCCTCATCAGGGCCTCCCGGTTCGCCTGGAAGGTCATCGACGCGGGGATCGTGGACGGCCTCGCCAACGGCCTGGGCAACCTGGCCCGGGCCGTCGGTTGGTTCGGGAGCCTCTTCCAGACCGGGTCCCTGAACACTTACGCCCTCTTCCTCGTTCTCGGGGTCCTGGTGATCCTGTGGCAGGTCGCCTTCTAGAGGGAAGACACGAATGCAAGCGTTCCTTGATTCCATCGGTTACGGCGACTGGATCCTTCACGCGCTCCTCTGGCTCCCCCTTCTGGGGATGGCCGCGGTGCTGGTGGGGCCTGCCGCCCGGGCGAAACAGCTGGCTTTCGGCTGGAGTCTGGCTCTCCTGATCCTCAGCCTGGGACTCTGGTGGGCCTTCGACCCGGGGGTGGGTACCTTCCAGTTCTCCTCCTCGGTCCCGTGGATCGACAGCTGGGGAGTGAGCTACGCGGTGGCGCTGGACGGGATCAGCCTCTTCATGGTGATCCTGACCACCTTCACCACCGCCGTGGCCGTCCTGGGGTCCTTCAACTACATCAAGAAGCACGAGAGGGCCTTCTACGCCCTCATGCTCCTCATGGAGACCGGGGTCATCGGGGTCTTCATCGCGGTGGATCTCTTCCTCTTCTACGTGTTCTGGGAGATCACCCTCATCCCCATGTACTTCATCATCGGGGTCTGGGGGGGTGAGAGGAGGATCTACTCCGCGGTGAAGTTCTTCCTCTTCACGGCCTTCGGGTCCCTTCTCATGCTGGTGGCCCTCCTCTACCTCTATTTCACCGCCCGGGCCGCCACGGGTGTCGGGTCCTTCGCCTACGGGGATCTCCTGAACGTGACCCTCACGCTCAGGGAGCAGCTCTGGCTCTTCGCCGCCTTCTGCCTGGCGTTCTCCATCAAGGTCCCGGTCTTCCCCTTCCACACCTGGCTGCCCGACGCCCACGTGGAAGCTCCCACCCCCGGCTCGGTGGTCCTGGCGGCGGTGCTCCTGAAGATGGGGACCTACGGCTTCCTCCGGTTCCTCCTCCCCTTCTTCCCGGCGGCGGCGCAGCACCCCACGGTCATCACCGTCATGATGGTCCTGGGGATCATCGGGATCGTCTACACCGCGTGGGTGGCGGCGGTGCAGCCCGACGCCAAGAAGCTGGTGGCCTACACCTCCGTGGCCCACATGGGCTTCGTGGTGCTGGGGATCTTCGCCCTTACGGTGAACGGCCTTCAGGGAGGCCTGGTGGTCATGATCTCCCACGGGATCTCCACGGGGGCGCTCTTCCTTCTGCTGGGGATGATGTACGAGCGCAGGCACACCCGCCTCATCGCGGATTTCGGTGGGATCGGCCGGGTGACGCCCTGGTTCGCCACCGCCTTCATGATCACCGCCCTGGCCTCCATCGGGCTTCCGGGCACCAGCGGGTTCGTGGGGGAGTTCCTCGCCCTCCTGGGTACCTTCGAAGCCCGCCCGGTCATGGCCATCATCGCCGGGAGCGGCGTCATCTTCGCCGCCTACTACATGCTTCCCATGGTCCAGAAGGTGTTCTTCAACGCGCTGGAGAAGCAGGAGAACCGGGAGATGCCTGATCTCTCCCGCCGGGAGCTGGTGATCCTGGCTCCCATGCTGGCCCTCATGATCTGGATCGGGTTCAACCCCACACCCATCCTCCGGCGCATGGAGCCCAGCGTCGAGGTGGTTCTGGAGCAGGTGACCGGGTCCGTGCCCCAGGCCGCTCCCCACGGAGTGGCGGGAGACGGATCCCAGATTCAGGTGACCCTGACTAGCCCAACCCCCCTGGAAGAGGGGGAGAAGTCGGTGGCTCCGACTTCCGCCCACCCCGGGGACCAGGAATAAGCTCCCATGGAACTCGACTTCTCTACATCGTCCCACTTCCTCCTGGCTCTCCTTCCGGAGATCATCCTCTGCATCTGGGGGATGGCCGTCCTCGTGATCGGCGTCTGGAGGAAGGAAGAGGAGGGACGCCCTGGCGCCGATGATCTCGGAGCCCTCGCCCTGGTGGGGATCCTCCTGGCTGCGGGCGCCAACGGATGGCTCTACGGGGCGACCCAGGCCGGTGGGAACGGAATGATCTTGTTGGATCGCTTCCGCCTTTTCGCCAACTGGATCTTCCTCCTGGCCGGGGCGCTTTCCATCCTCATCTCCCTGGCCTACGTCCACCGCCAGCGCCTTCAGGCGGCCGAGACCTACGCCCTCATGCTCTTCGCCATGGTGGGGATGATGCTCATGGGCGGGACCCAGGACCTGATCATCGTCTTCCTGGGTCTGGAGGTCATGTCCATCGCCATCTACGCCCTGGCGGCCATGAACCGGAGGGACCGGAAGTCGGCGGAGGCGGGGTTGAAGTATTTCCTCCTGGGAGCCTTCTCCACCGGGTTCTTCCTCTACGGGATCGCCCTCCTCTACGGCGCCACCGGGAGCACCAATATCGGAGTCATGGCCGGAGCCATCCTGGAGGGTGCCACCGCCGGACCCCTCCTCCTTTTCGGGATTGCGTTGTTGGCCGTCGGGTTCGGGTTCAAGGTGGCTGCGGTCCCCTTCCACATGTGGACGCCGGACGTCTACGAGGGCGCCCCGGCACCCATCACGGCCTTCATGGCCACCGGGGTCAAGGCGGCGGCCTTCGTGGCCTTCCTTCGGGTTTTCATGGTGGCCTTCGACTCCGTCTATGAGAGCTGGTACGCCATCCTCTGGTGGCTGGCGGCCATCACCATGGTCACGGCCAACCTCATCGCCCTGGTCCAGTCCAACGTGAAGCGAATGCTGGCCTACTCCAGCATCGCCCACGGGGGGTATCTCATGGTGGCCCTGGTGGCCGCCAACGAGGTGGCCTCGGCGGGGATGCTCTTCTACCTCCTGGTCTACACCCTCATGAACGTGGGGGCCTTCGCCGTGGTCATCAGCGTGGCCCACCAGGGGGAAGACCGGCTTCAGATCGAGGATTACGCCGGCTTCGGGTGGCAGCAACCCATGCTAGGCGTCTTCCTGACCGTCTTCCTCCTTTCCCTGGCCGGGTTCCCCGGAACCGGGGGCTTCATGGGGAAGATCTTCCTCCTCCAGGGAGCGGCGGACTCGGAGCTCTGGACGCTGCTGGTGATCCTCGTGATGTCCACCCTGGTGTCGTACTGGTACTACCTCCGGGTGGCATGGTACATGTGGATGCGGGAGGCTCCCGGGCCGGACGCCCATGCGGCGGTGGTGGCGCCCCTCCCCATGCGGGTGGCCCTCCTGGTCTCGGTGGGTCTCATCCTCCTCCTCGGGATCTTCCCCTCGGTGGCCATGGGAATCGTGGAGGGCAGCGTGGATGCCCTCTTCCAGATGGGCGGAATGCTGGCGGGAACGACTCCGTAGAGGCCCTTCCGAGTGGGTAACGGGGCGGCACCGGTGGTTCGGAACGCCGCCCCGTTCCCTTTCGGAGGCAAGCCCGCATTGACGGTTTCCGCCCCTCCGGCCTAGCTTCGTCCTCTCGGCTCTCGCAGCAACCCGGACCTCCTCAACGCGCTGACGAACATGAATCTCGCCACCCATATATTTCGTGAGTACGACATCCGGGGCATCGTCGGAAGAGATCTGGATCCCGGTGTGACCCGGACCGTAGGCCAGGCCTACGGCTCGGTTCTGAAGGAGGCTCTCGGCGGGAGGACGGGGCGGGTGGCGGTGGGGCAGGACAACCGACCCCATTCCCCCGCTCTGGCCGAGGGGCTCATGGAAGGGCTCCGAAGCGCGGGAGTGGACGTGGTGAGCCTGGGGACGGTTCCCACCCCGCTGACGCTCTGGGCCGAGAAGCGGTTGGAAACCGACGGGGCCATCCAGATCACCGGGTCCCACAACCCCCCCGAGTACAATGGGATCAAGATGACCCTTCTGGGCCGGTCCTTCTTCGGGGCTTCCATCCAGGATCTTCTCAGGCGCATCCAGGAGGGGCGTTTGGCCCAGGGTGCAGGGACCCGGGTGGACCAGCCCATCATCCCGCGGTACGTGGAGGAGATCGCCGAGGGCTTCCGCCTCCCGCGCCCGGTTCGGGCGGTGGTGGACTGCGGGAACGGAGCGGGATCCCTGGTGGCCATCGATCTCCTCCGGGCCATCGGTGCCGAGGTCCTTCCCCTCTACTGCGAGTCCGACGGCACCTTCCCCAACCACCACCCCGATCCCACCGTGGATGAGTACCTCGTGGACCTCATCGACATGGTGAAGGGAGAGAAGGCCGAAGTGGGGATCGCCTTCGACGGGGATGCCGACCGGATCGGAGCGGTGGACGAGGCGGGCGCCATCGTCCGGGGGGACGTGCTCCTCCTCCTCTTCGGGCTGGACATCCTCCGGAAGCGGGGCCCGGGCCAGAAGCTGGTCTTCGACGTGAAGTGCTCCCAGGTGCTCCCGGAGGTGTTCAAGGCGGCCGGGGGCGAACCCATCATGTGGAAGACCGGACACTCCCACATCAAGGCGAAGATGAGGGAGACGGGGGCCGCTCTGGGGGGCGAGCTCTCGGGTCACATCTGCTTCGCCGACGAGTACCTCGGGTTCGACGATGCCCCCTATGCCGCCTGCCGGCTGGTGGACCTCCTGGCCCGGAGGGAGGAGCCGTTCTCGAAGCTGGTGGCGGCGCTACCCTCCTACGTGGCCACCCCCGAGATCCGCATCGAGGCGGACGAGACCACCAAGTGGGAGGTGGTGAAGCGGGCCCTGGAGCACTTCAAGAAGAGCCACGAGGTCATCGACGTGGACGGCGCCCGCGTCCTTTTCGGGGACGGTTGGGGACTCTTGAGGACCTCCAACACCCAGCCCGTGATCGTGGCCCGGTTCGAGGCCCGGACCGCGGAGCGCCTGGCGGAGATCCAGGGCATCGTGGGCGCCTGGCTTGCGACCCAGGGGATCCATGTCTGATTCCGGCACCCGGGTCTGGAAGGGAGGCCGCCTCCTTCTCCTCCTCGCCGTGGGGCTCGGCGCTCTGCTCCTGTCGGGCCGGTCCCTGGCGGGGTTCTACGTGGATGTTCTCTGGTTCCGGTCGGTGGGCTACAGCTCCGCCTATTGGACCAGGATCCTGGCGGAAGGGGGGATGCGCGTCGTGGTGGGGGGGGGCACGGCCCTCCTGGCTTACCTCAACTTCCGCATCGTAGCCCGGACCTTCGGGCTCATTCAGATCCGCCGGCGGTTCGGCAACCTCGAGATCGCGGAGCGCCTTCCGGGGCAGGTGCTGCGATGGGGGGCCGCCGCGGCGTCCGTTCTCCTGGGACTCTGGTTGGGGGCATCCTTCCCGCGGGGTGCCGGGCTTCGCTTCCTCCTCCTGCTGAACGCCCCCTCCTGGGGGTTGGCGGCTCCTCCCCTGGGGAAGGACCTCTCCTTCTACGTGTTCGCCCTCCCCCTGCTGGAGGGGACGCTGATCCTGGGTCTCGCCCTGGCCTTTCTCCTCTTCTCCTTCTCGGCGGCGGGGTATGCCGCCACGGGATCCCTGCGTCTCCGGGGGAGGCGTCCGGAGATCGCGCCCCTACCCCGCAAACACCTTACCGTCCTGGCGGCGGCTTTCCTCCTTCTGTTGGCGGGGCGTTTCTGGCTTGCCCCCTACCTCCTGATGCTGGATGGCAACTCCGCCGTGCAGGGCATCTTCGGCTTCGCGGACGCCCAGGCCCGGGTGCCGGGGTATCGGGCCCTGGCCGCCCTCACGGCCGTGGCGGGTGGGGCGGTCGGGTGGGGAGGCTTCCGAGGGCGGCTCTCCACGATCGTGGGCGGGCTGGTGGCGGTGGCCCTGGGCGGGTTCTTCATGGTCCAGGCCTACCCTGCCTTCGTTCAACGCTTCCAGGTGCAGCCCAACGAGCTGGACCGGGAGACGCCGTTCATCCAGGCCAGCCTCCGGTTCACACGCCTGGGGTTCGGCCTGGAGGGGCTCCGGCGCTTGGGGTTCGACTATGAAGCCCGGGAATCTCCGGACTGGAGCGAGGCGGCTCGCCAGTTCGAGGGGCTTCCCGTCTGGACCCCCGCCACCCTCCTGACCACCTTCCGCTCCTTGGAGGCGCGCTTCCCGTATTTCGACTTCGAGGGGGTGGCCCTGGACCGGTACCCCTCTGGGGACGGGGCCGCGACGGTGGCGGTGGCGGTGCGAGAGATCGATCCGGTGGGCATCGGTGATCCGAACTGGCAGAACCTCCACCTGATCTATCTGGCGGGGATGGGCGCCGTGGCGAGTGCCGCATCCCGGGCCTCCCGGGAGGGACGCCCAACCATGTACCTCTCCGGGATCCCGCCGGTTACCGCGGAGGGTCCCGGTCGCCCCGGGGGCCTGGCCCTGCAGGACCCTTCCGTGTTCTTCGGGTCCGCTCCGCAGCTCTATGCCATCGTGAACCCCAGGACCGGCCCCTCCGCCGCCCAACCCCCGGGCTCGACTCCCCAGGGGTCCCTCTCCCCTCCCGCCGTGACCCCCGAGGCATCGGCGGACATCCAGGGGATTCGTCTCACCGGCGCCCTCAGGACGTTGGCCCTGGCCTGGCGTTTCCGGGATGCCAACCTCCTCTTCGCCTCGGAGGTGTCGCGGGAGAGCAGCTTTGTCTTCCGCAGGAGCGTGCTGGAGCGGGCCGCCGCCATCGCCCCCTTCCTGCGCTTTCTGGAGGCTCCCTACCCGGTTCTCCACCAGGGCCGGGTCATGTGGATGCTGGATGGATTCACGGTGACCCGGCGCTTCCCCCTCTCCGGGGCGCTGGATCTCCCGGGAGGGGGAACGGCCTCCTACGTCCGGAACAGCGTGAAGGTGACCGTGGACGCCGTGACCGGGGACACCCGCTTCTATCGCATGGATCCCCGGGATCCTCTCTTGGAGGCCTGGTCGAGGGCCTTTCCGGGCCTGATCCACCCGTTCGAGGACATGCCGGAGGCGCTCCAGGGTCACGTCCGGTATCCCGAAGCCCTTCTGGATCTTCAGGCCAGGATCCTCCTCCACTACCACCAGGACACCGCCCCCGGCTTCCACGGCCAGCGGGACGTCTGGGCTCGCCCCCAGGAGCTGGCCCAGGGCACCCAGCCGGTGCCCTACGGGTCGGAGTACGGGCGCTACCGGCTCCCGGGGATGGAGGAGCCGGAGTTCCTCCTCACCACCGTCTTCGTCCCGGCCGGCCGGCAGAACCTCACGGCCCTCCTCGCCGCCCGGTGTGACCCTCCCGGGTACGGGGAGCTCGTGCTCTACGACATGGCCGTGGAGGAGCAGATCCCGGGCCCCCGGCAGGTCGAGGCGCTGGCGGAGCAGGACCCGGTCATCTCCGAGCAGTTCTCCCTCTGGCGACAGGGGGGGAGCCAGGTCTGGTCCGGCCACCTCCATCTGGTCCCGGTGGGCCGAACCCTCCTGTATCTGGAGCCCATCTTCCTGGCGGCGGAGGCCGACGCCATTCCGGAGCTCCGCCGGTTCGTGGTGAGTGATGGGAAGCGGGTCGCCATGGAGCCCACCCTGGAGGAGGCCCTCATGGCACTGGCCCGGGCCGCCGGGGCGGAGGACCTCGACCTGGCCATGGCGTCCTCTCCCGGAGGAGAACCCGGTCAGGGGCCCGCCTGGCCGAGGGAGGCGCTGGAGCTCCTGAACCGGGCGGAGGAGCTGCTCCGGGCGGGGGACTGGGCCGGGTTCGGCGAGGCCCTGGGGCGGCTGCGGTCTCTCCTCCAGAACCTCTCCCCGGGCGGTGGGGGAGGGTAGCGACACCCCCCTTCAACACCTACCTTTCCTGAATGCCCAGGGCCCGGGTGCCGTCCGACCAGCCCCCGGTCCCCCTGGGATCCGATGCGCTATCGAACCCATGAGGATCGCGATGAATATCCACGAATTTCAGGCCAAGGAGATCTTCCGGAAGGCCGGGATCCCGGTGCCTCCCGGGGAAGTCGCACAGACCCCGGAAGAGGCTGAAGCAATCGCAGCCAAGCTGGGTGGCCGGGTGGTGGTGAAGGCCCAGGTCCACTCCGGCGGCCGCGGGAAGGCAGGGGGGGTCAAGCTGGCCTCCACCCCCGAGGAGGCCCGTGAGAAGGCGCAGGCCATCCTGGGAATGGACATCAAGGGACTCACGGTGGAGAAGGTCCTGGTGACCCCCGCGGAGGAGATCGCCACCGAGGCGTATGTAGGTTGCCTGGTGGATCGCAAGGCCCAGTCGTTGACCTTCATGGTCTCCTCCGAGGGCGGCGTGGACATCGAGGAGGTGGCCCACACCAAGCCCGAGGCCATCAAGAAGATCACCATCGATCCCCGCTACGGGCTCCTTCCCCACGAGGCCTTCTGGCTGGCATCGTCCCTGTATGACGACCCCTCCCTGGTGAAGCAGGGCACCAAGATCATCGGCCAGCTCTATCATGCCTTTGTCATGGCCGGTGCTTCCATGGCGGAGATCAATCCTCTCATCTCCACCCCGGCGGGGGAGGTGAAGGCCATCGACGCCAAGATGAGCATCGACGACAACGAGCTCTTCCGGAAGCCCGAAGTGGCGGCCTACCGGGACCTCTCCGCGGAGCCCGCATCCGAGACCAAGGCCCGCAATGCCGACCTGAGCTACGTGAAGCTGGACGGGAACGTGGGGTGCTGCGTGAACGGGGCCGGGCTGGCCATGGCCACCATGGACCTGGTGAAGTACTACGGCGGCGAGCCGGCCAACTTTCTCGACATCGGCGGGTCCTCGAACCCCGACAAGGTGGTGGCGGCCCTGGAGATCATCACCTCCGATCCCAATGTGAAAGCCATCCTCTTCAACATCTTCGGGGGGATCACCCGCTGCGACGACGTGGCTAACGGGATCGTGGCAGGAACCAAGCGCATCGACATGAAGGTGCCCCTGGTGATCCGTCTGACAGGTACCAACGAGAAGGAAGGCGTGGCCATCCTGGAGGGAGCGGGCTACAAGGCCACGACCTCCATGGACGAGGTGGTGAAGCAGGCCGTGGCCCTGGCCAACCAGGCGTGACCCAACCGAACACGAGAAAAGAGAGTCCCATTCAATGGCTATCTTCGTAGATGAATCGACTCGCCTCGTGGTCCAGGGGATCACGGGACGGGACGGGTCCTTCCACACCCGTCAGATGATGGAGTACGGCACCCAGGTGGTGGCAGGCGTCACCCCGGGGAAGGGGGGTCAGTTCTTCGATGGGCCCCAGGGGAAGCAGGTCCCGATCTTCAACACGGTGGAGGACGCGGTAACGGAGGCGGGGGCGAACACCTCCGTGATCTACGTGCCGCCGGCCTTCGCCGCCGGAGCGGTACTGGAGGCCGCGGGGGCGGGGATCGGGTTCATCGTGTGCATTACCGAGGGCGTGCCGGTCCTGGAGATGACCCGGGCACTGGCCTATGTCCGGGACCGGGGGGCTCGCCTCCTGGGTCCCAACTGTCCCGGAATCATCTCTCCGGGGAAGGCCAAGGTGGGGATCCTGCCGGGCCAGATCGTGACGCCGGGCCCGGTGGGAGTAATCTCCCGCTCCGGAACCCTGACCTACGAGGCGGTCTACCAGCTCACCAACGCCGGGATCGGCCAGACCACCTGCGTGGGGATCGGGGGCGACCCCCTCATCGGCACGAACTTCGTGGATGCACTCTCGGCCTTCAAGGCCGACCCCGACACGAAGGCCATCGTGATGATCGGTGAGATCGGTGGCACGGACGAGCAGGAGGCTGCCGCCTGGGTGAGCGCGAACCTGGGCATCCCGGTCGTGGGGTTCATCGCCGGGCAGACGGCTCCTCCGGGGCGCCGGATGGGCCACGCCGGCGCCATCATCAGCGGCTCCTCCGGGACCGCCGAGGAGAAGGTGAAGGCGTTCAAGGACAACGGGATCGCCGTCGCGTCCCGCCCGGTGGAGATCGCCGATCTGATCAAGAGCGCCCTGACCAGGTAGCGGTTCCTTTCTGGCAGGCAGCAGGGAAGGGAGGAGGCCATGAAGCTCTCCCAGATCGTTCCTGGGGACCGGATCCTGGTCGCCATGGACGCGGAAACGCTGGAGGAGGCTGTCGGCCTTCTCTTCCAGCGCCTGGAGTCCTCCGGTACGCTCCCGGAGGGCTCCGGGGCCATCCTCGCGGGGGAGTTCTTCTCCCGTGCCCGGGGCGAGGTCATACGGGTGAACGAGTGGGTGGTGATCCTGGCGGCGCGAACCGATCATGTGCCCCATCTCATGGGGGCGCTGGGCACCGCCCGGACCCCCTTCGACCTGGAGGGTTGGGGAGAAGGGGGAACGGCCTCCATCCTCCTGGTGCTCCTCACCCCCCGAAGGGTGGCTCCCCTCAAGCTCCAGGCTCTCCCCACCCTCTCCCGCTTCCTCAAGGAGAAGAAGAACTCGGCACGGCTCCGGGATGCCATGGATGTGGAGGCTGTTCTGGCCTTTTCCGGTCTGATGGAGCTCGAGGTCCAGGACCAGCTCCTCGTGGCGGACGGGCTCACCCCCCTCAAGTACCGGGTCTACGGCGACACCCCCCTCATGGAGGTGGTGGGGCTCATGGTGAGGCAGGGGATGGCCGCGGTTCCGGTCGTGGGGGAGAAGCTGGAGTTTCTCGGCCTCATCACCTCGGCGGATGCCATTCGTCACCTGTTGCCGGAGCGTCTTACCGGGTCGAAGGGGATCCAGCCGGTGGACCGTCTGACAGCCCGTGAGATCATGACCCGGACCGTGATGTGCATGTCCGAGGAGCAAAGCCTGGTGGAGGCGGCGAACCTCATGGTGAACAAGGGGGTAACCCAGTTCCCGGTGGTTCGGGAGGGAGAGCTGGTGGGTTTCCTCACCATGGAGACGGCCCTTCAAGCTCTCTTCGGACCCAATTCGGCCCAGGAGGGCCTCCAGACCAGGCCGGCGCCCGGGGACTGACCACCCCCCCGCCCCAGGAGGAGAAACAGGGAGATGAATCGCACCCTTGCCATCATCAAGCCCGATGCCGTGGCCTCGGGAAAGGCCGGGAAGATCCTGGCCCATCTGGAAGGTTCCGGGTTTACCGTGCGGGGGATGAGCATGACCCGCCTCACCCCGGAGCAGGCCGGGGAGTTCTACGCCGTGCATCGGGAACGGCCCTTCTACGGCTCCCTGGTGGCGTTCATGACGTCGGGGCCCTGCATTCCCCTGGTCCTGGAGGCGAAGGAGGCCGTCGGGAGGCTCCGGGAGGTCATCGGAGCCACGGACCCTGCCCAGGCGGATCCCGGGACGGTGCGGCGGCTCTTCGCCGAGAACAAGGAGAGGAACGCCATCCACGCCTCGGACTCCGAAGAGAACGCCGTCCGGGAGATCGGCTTCTTCTTCTCCCAGCGGGAGATCCTGGCCCTCCACCCCTGATCCGCCCCACCCGATCTTCTGGAGGCCGGGGGTGTACGGGGGCCGCTTCCGGCGCGCTTTCCCCCGGTGGACGATGGCCCGTGCCCGGGGCGGAAGACCTTGTCAGATGGCAGCTTCCGCGTTGACACGTCCCGCAAAAGTCAGCTATCTTTCCCGACTATGCTAGCGATCCCCTTGGCTCGGCTGGAGCGGGAGGGAACCCTCGAGATCCGGTCTGAGATCCCTCCGGATCACTCGAGTTGGGAGGGGACGGACCTGCGGTTTTCCACCCCGGTTTCCGTTTCCGGAAAGGCCCGGTGGATCAGCAGCGGGGAGGTGGTGGTCCGCCTCTCCATCAGGGGAAGCCTGGACCTGGAGTGTCGCCGGTGCCTTGAACCGGTTCAGGGGTCCCTGGAGTTGGACGTGGACCTTCTCTTTTCCCCGGAGGGGGATTGGGAAGAAGGGGGGGATGGAGTGCGGCCCCTTCCTGATGGAGCATCGGAGCTGGACCTGACCGAGACCATCCGGGAGGAGGTGATTCTCTTCCAATCCCCTCTGGCCGTTTGCAGGCCGGATTGCAGGGGGTTTTGCCCCCGGTGCGGTGTGAACCTCAACGAGGAACCTTGTCAGTGCTCCGGTGGGGAGCCCGATCCCCGATGGGATGCCCTCCGGGTGCTGGGGCAAGAGCGAGAATGAGCCATGGCAGTTCCCAAGAAGAGAACGTCCAAACAGCGTAAGCGGAAACGGCGGACCCATTACAAGGCCGAGACCGTTTCCACCCAATCCTGCCCCCGCTGCGGCGACCCCAAGCTCCCGCACCGGGTCTGCCCAACCTGCGGGTACTACCGGGACGAGGCGGTACTGGAAGTCGAGCAGGACTGAGGACGGGACCCACCCAGGTGCGCATCGTTCTGGATGCCATGGGGACCGATTCGGCCCCCTTTGCGGAGGTGGAGGGAGCCATCCGGGCCCTCCAGGCACCCGGGTCCGACTTCGAGGTCGTCCTGGTAGGGGATCAGGAACAGATTCAGGGGGAGTTGGCTCGCCATCCCGGGCATGGTTCCGAACGCCTTACGGTGGTCCATGCCCCGGAACGTATCGGTCCCGGGGAGTCCCCGGCTGCAGCCGTGAGGCGGAAGCCCGGGTCCTCCATCGTGATGGGCGTGAAGCTCCAGAAGGAAGGGAAGGCCGACGCCTTCGTCAGCGCCGGATCCACCGGGGCGGTCATGGCGGCATCCCTCCTCTTCCTTCGCCCCCTCCGGGGGGTGGATCGCCCAGCCATCGGGACCGTCCTTCCCACCTCGAAAAAGCCCACGCTCCTCCTGGATGCCGGAGCCAACGTGGACTGCAAGCCCCACCATCTTCTCCAGTTCGCTCACCTGGGGCGGATCTATGCCCAGGATCTCATGGGGGTGGACCGCCCCCGCATCGGCCTGCTGAACATCGGGGAGGAGCCGGAGAAGGGGAATGAACTGGCCGTGGAGTCCCACAAGCTTCTGGCAAAGTCGGGGCTGAACTTCATCGGGAACATCGAGGGGCGGGAGATCATCCGGGGTGGGTGCGACGTCCTGGTGTGCGACGGCTTCGACGGGAACCTCATCCTCAAGTTCTATGAGTCCGTTGCGGAGTTCGTCATCGGGCTCCTGAAGCGGGAGATGAAGGCCCACCACGCCGACGAGCTCAACCTGAACGAGATCTTCAAGGTCCTGGACTACGCCGAATACGGCGGAGCTCCCCTCCTGGGAGTGAGCGGGGTGTCCATCATCATGCACGGATCCTCCCCTCCCAAGGCCATTTCCAGCGCGTTGGGGGTGGCTGCCCAGGCGGTTCGATCCTCCATGGTGGCGCACATGGCCCGGGAGCTGCAAAAAGAGACCGGCGACCAGGAACAGGAGAATGGTCAAACACCCTAAGCCCCTCGTGGAACTGGTTTCCACCGGTCGCTACCTTCCGGAACGCGTCCTCACGAATGAGGAGCTGGAGCGGATGGTGGAAACCACCGACGAGTGGATCCGGGAGCGAACCGGAATCCGGGAGCGGCGCATTTCCCGCCCCGACGAGACCACGGCCGCCATGGCCGCGGAAGCCGCCCGGCGGGCGATGGCGAAGGCCGGCGTGGAGCCCGGGGAGATCGATATCCTCGTCCTGTCCACCGCAACCCCGGATCGCCTTCTCCCCTCCACGGCTTGCGATGTCCAGGCCCTGATCGGCGCCTCCAACGCCATGGCCTTCGACATTTCCGCGGCCTGCCCGGGCTGGCTGTACGGCCTCTCCCTGGCGGAAGGGTATCTGACGGCCAGGCGGGGAGAGATCGCCCTGGTTGTGGCGGCCGAGAAGATGAGCTCCATCGTGGATTGGGAGGACAGGGCCACCTGCGTGCTCTTCGGGGACGGCGCCGGCGCCGGAGTCCTGAGGCGGGCGACGGGCAGCAGCGGGATCCTTTCCAGCCATCACAAGTCGGACGGAACCCTGGGCAACCTCCTCTTCCGGCCAGGTGGGGGAGCGGCCAACCCGATGTCTATGGAGGTGTTGGAGAGGAAGGACCACCTCCTCAAGATGTCCGGCCGGGAAGTGTTCAAGAACGCCGTCCGCTCCATGGCCGAAGGGGCGGACCTGGCCCTTCTTCGGGCCGGCCTGACGGGGGAGGATATCGATCTGATGATCCCTCACCAGGCCAACATGAGGATCATCGACTCCACGGCGAAGTACGCGGGGATTCCCAGGGAGAAGGTCTACGTCAATGTGGATCGCTTGGGGAACATGAGCTCGGCCTCCATTCCCGTGGCCCTGGACGAGGCGCTGGAGAAGGGAATCGTGGGGGTGGGCGCCATCATTCTCGCCGTGGCCTTCGGGGCGGGCTTCACCTGGTCCGGCATGACCATCCGCTTGTAGAACCGACGACATCGAATCATGTCAGTAGCCCTGCTATTCCCGGGACAGGGGTCGCAGTTTGTGGGCATGGGACTGGAGCTGGCCCGGGCCTTTCCTGAGGCCGCGGCCGTGTTCGAGGAGGCCGACGACGCCCTGGGGATGCACCTCTCCCGCCTGATGTGGGCAGGACCCGAGGAGGAGTTGACCCTCACCCAGAACGCCCAGCCCGCCCTGCTTGCCCACTCGGTGGCGGTCCACAGGGTGGTGGGTGAGGAGTTGGGCGCGGTGGCCATGGCCGCCGGCCACTCCCTGGGGGAGTTCTCAGCCCACGTGGTGGCCCGGACCCTTCCCTTCCCGGACGCCCTCCGGGCGGTGCGCCTGCGGGGCGAGCTCATGTTCGCGGCCGGCCTGGAGAGGCCCGGCACCATGGCGGCCATCCTGGGGTTGGAGGATGAGGCCCTGGTGGAGGTTTGCCGGAAGGTCAGGGGGAAGGGGAGGATCTGCGTTCCGGCGAACTTCAACTCCCGGGGCCAGGTCGTGGTGAGCGGCGAGGTGGAGGGGGTGGAGGAGGCCATGGGCCTGGCCCGGGAGGCGGGGGCGAAAAAGGCCGTGCTTCTTACGGTGTCGGGAGCGTTCCATTCCCCTCTCATGGCACCGGCCCGGGAGGGATTGCGGGAAAGGCTGGACGAGATGAACTTCTCGGATCCTGCTTTCCCGGTCCTTTCCAATGTGACTGCGGAGCCTGTTCTCGGCGGTTCGGCGGCGCGGGGCCTGCTTGTGGATCAGCTGACCTCTCCGGTCCGGTGGGCGGCCTCCGTCGAACGGATGGTCAGGGACGGGGCCGACTGCTTCTTCGAGCTCGGGGCGGGATCGGTTCTTTGTGGCTTGAACAAGAGGAATGCGAAGGGCTTTCCCTGCACTTCCCTTGGAAAGCCGTCGGACTTCGACCTTCTGAGAGGGTGATGCCATGACGGATCCAGGTGGCCCGGGCGCCATGGAGCTGGCGGGGGAGGTGGCCATGGTCACCGGCGGGAGCCGGGGAATCGGCCTGGCCATCGCCCGGGCTCTCGCCCTGGGTGGGGCGCGGGTCGCAGTGGTGGATGTGGACGAGGAGGGCTCCCGGGCGGCTGCGGCCTCCCTCCCGGGGGAGGGGCACGTGGGATACAGGGGAGACGTGACCCTGGCCCAGGAGGTTCAGGACGTGCTCCAGGCCGTGGAGGAGGAGGTCGGGCCGGTCTCGATCCTCGTGAACAACGCGGGGATCACCCGGGACAACCTCCTCCTGAGGATGTCCGAAGATGAATGGGACCAGGTCCTCTCCGTGAACCTCAAGGGGGCCTTTCTCGCCACCAGGGCGGTGGCCCGGGGGATGATGAGGCGGCGGAAGGGCTCTATTGTGAATATCGCTTCGGTCATCGGTCTCATCGGGAACGCCGGGCAGGCCAACTATGCGGCATCCAAGGCGGGTCTCCTGGGATTCACGAAGAGCGTGGCCCGGGAGATGGCATCCCGGGGGGTCCGATGCAACGCCCTCGCGCCGGGTTTCATCCGGACCGCCATGACCGACAAGCTGAGCCCGGAGGTCGTGGAGGGTTTGAAGTCTCGGATTCCCATGGGCACCCTTGGCGCGCCGGAGGATGTGGCGGGGGTGGTGCGCTTTCTTGTGGGGCCGGTTTCAGGATACATTACCGGGCAGGTAATCGCGGTGGACGGCGGCATGGTCATGTGACCGGGCGCCGCCGCCGCGTGGGATGGACCAGACTCGAGATCCGTTCTTCACTCAACAGGGGGAAATGATGTCGGACACCGCCGAGGCCAAGGTCAAAGAGATCATCATCAACGAGCTGGGTGTGGATCCCGAGAAGGTGACCCCGGAGGCCTCCTTCGTGGAGGACCT
This sequence comes from Gemmatimonadales bacterium, assembly GCA_041309685.1. Taxonomy (GTDB): domain Bacteria; phylum Gemmatimonadota; class Gemmatimonadetes; order Longimicrobiales; family Gaopeijiaceae; genus JBFYZD01. The sequence continues at coordinate 52,077 of JBFYZD010000329.1, forward strand.
GGGTGCCGATTCCCTCGACACGGTGGAGTTGGTGATGGCGTTCGAGGAGGAGTTCGGCGTGGACATTCCCGACGAGGACGCGGAGCAGCTCCGTACCGTGGGGGACGCAATCTCCTACCTCAAGGGGCACATGGGGTAGGACGAGAAGGGGTCCGCGACTTCCTTCCCGGCCACAACGAGCATGTCGAACTCCGGTAACGGACGGAACCAGCGCGTCGTAATCACCGGCGCGGGGCTTCTCACGCCGATCGGGAACGACCTGAAGAAGTCCTGGAGCGCCCTTCTGTCGGGGGCGAGCGGAGCCGGCCCGATCACCCAGTTCGAGGCGACGGAGGACTTCGCCACCCGCATCGCGTGCGAGGTGAAGGGCTTCGACCCCGGCAGGTATCTGGAACCGAAGGAAGTGAAGCGCAACGACCGCTTCGTGCAGTTCGCCATCGCCGCCGCTCAGGAAGCGATGGAGGGGGCCGGATTGGCCACCCCGGAGGAGCGGGCCGCAATCGCACCGGAGAGGTTCGGGGTGATCTTCGGAAGCGGGATTGGCGGGATGTACACCTTCGAGGACCAGACGAGGGTGCTCATCACCAAAGGCGCGAAGCGGGTGAGCCCCTTCTTCGTGCCCATGTTCATCCCGGACATGGCGCCCGGGATGGTGTCCATCCGCTTCGGCGCCAAGGGGCCGAACTACGCCACCGTCTCCGCCTGCGCTTCCAGCGGCCACGCTCTCGGCGACGCCTTCCGGATTCTCCAGCGCGGGGACGCCGATGTCATGCTGGCCGGGGGTACCGAAGCCGCCATCACGCCTCTGTGCATCGCGGGCTTCTCCTCCATGAGGGCCATGTCCGTACGGAACGACGATCCCGCCACGGCCAGCCGGCCCTTTGACGCTGGGCGGGACGGATTCGTCATCGGGGAGGGAGCGGCGGCGGTGGTCCTGGAAACCCTGGAACATGCCCAGGGGCGGGGCGCCTCCATCCTGGTGGAGATGGTGGGGTACGGGGCGTCCGCCGACGCATACCATATCACGGCGCCGGAGCCCACCGGGGCGGGGGCCCGATTCGCGATGCAGGCGGCTCTGAGGGATGCGGGGGCCAAACCCGAAGAGGTGGATTACATCAACGCGCATGGAACGTCGACTCCCCACAACGACATCATGGAGACGAGGGCCATCAAGGGGTTTTTCGGTGACCATGCCTATCGCATGGTGGTAGGCTCCACCAAGTCCATGACCGGCCACCTTCTGGGGGCTGCCGGCGCCACGGAAGCCGTCATCTCTGCGCTGGTCACCAGGGAGGGGAAGATCCCGCCCACCATCAACTTCTTCGAGCCGGACCCGGAGTGTGACCTGGACTATGCCCATAACCGGGTCGTGGAACGGCCGGTTCGTCT
>JBFYZD010000330.1:0-35925 GCA_041309685.1 Gemmatimonadales bacterium
GGAGGACCGTCTGTCATCCCCCCCCTCGCGCGAGGGTCAGGATGCGGTCCTGGACCGCCCCTCGGTGCCGCGCCAGCCGAAGGATGATCAGGATGGTGTCGTCCCCGGCGATGGTCCCGAGAACCTCCGGCCACTCTTCCCAGTCGATTCCCAAGGCCACGGCCTGGGCCCCCCCGGTCATCGTCTTCACGACCAGGAGGTTCCCCGTGCCCTCCGCGGAAACGAAGAGCGTGGGGAGAAGGCTCTCCAGGGGCGGGGTCTGCTCCCACTCCTCAGGCAGCGTGTAGTGAAAGGACCCATCCGCCCCCGTGACCTTCACCAGCCTCAGGTCGCGGAGGTCCCGGGAAAGGGTGGCCTGGGTCACCTCGATCCCATCCAGGGCGAGCAGCTCCCGCAGGTCCCCCTGGCTGTTGACCCGCCGGGCGCGGATCAGCTTGAGGATGGCTCCCTGCCGCTGTCGCTTCGGTACCGTCCGTCCGCCCACGCGACCTCCTCGGGAGATTCCGCTTGGGAAAGGAAGAGGGAGCGGCCTCGACCGCCCCCTCCGCCCATCGTGCCTCACCCCATCCCCGGCCGTCCGGGCCTGCTCACCGGACCCCCGGGTCCTCAGAAGAGGTCGTACTTCACCCGCAGCATGGCGAAGCGCCCGATGTCGGGCACCCCAACGAAGCTCCTGTAGTCGGAGTCCAGCAGGTTGCTGACCGAGAGCTGGATGGTGGCCCTCGTGTCGGGGATCAGGTAGCCCACGTTGACGTCCAGGAGGGTCGAGGCCGAAACGCAATCCTGGTCGAACAGACCCGGCTGCTCCCCTTCCTTCAAAAGGCACTTGGTCCCGGCGTAACCGGCGGAAACGGCTGGGAACTCCGCCGTGAAGCGAAGCCGGGCCTCGGCATTGAAGCCCATGGGGACGTTGCGGTAGGCCAACCCCAGCGTGCCTTTGTTCTTGGGCGAGTTCAGGGCCACGGGCTCCTTGGTGCCGGGAAGGACGCCGTCCACCTCGAAGTAGTCCTCGCTCACGTAGGCGTAGGTTCCGTTCACCGTCCACTTGTCATCGACGAACCAGGAGAACCCCAGATCGGCTCCCCAGTAATTCATCCCGCCCATGTTCAGGTAGGTCACGATCAGGTCGGCGCCCTGAGCCCCCACTTCCGGTGAGGATACAACCCCCACGGGAACCGCCCCGATCCCCGCCGCCAGCTGCGGCACCAGCACGGCCGCCTGGGCCTGGGCCTGAGCCTGGGCTGTTGCCGGATCGAGCCCGGCGGCGATGAACTGCTGCGTCAGGGCGGTCACCAGGGGCACGGTGATGTAGCTCGCCACATCCACGCCATCCAGGAGCAGGAGAGGGGTCGTCAGCGTGAGGGGGGAGGTGAAATCCTTGATCCTCTGGTGGTACACGTCCGCCATCAGGCGAAGCTGATTGCCGATCACGCCCTGCCACCCGAGCTCCAGCGTCTCGGTGTAGCTCTCCCGGATGGCGGGCACGTCCCGGATCGAGGTGCTCTCCAGGGGAGTGACCGCCAGGGTCACGGGATCCAGGACGCTGATGCCGACGTTGCTGCCCGTGGGGTGCAGGCTCCCCAGCAGTTGCACCACGCTGGCGGGCAGCGGGGTCCCCTTGGCCGCGGCGATGTTGGCGGCGGCCCCCACAGCCAGGGGCCACATCACGGAAACGTCGACGGGAAGGAGTTGGTTCGATCCCCCGGGATTGAAGGGTGAGCGCATCCCCTTGAGGCTGCCGTCAGCGTTCTGGAAGGAGAACCCGGTGCTCCCGGTTCCGAAGGCCCGAAGGGTGTACCCCAGGGCAGCGAGCTGCGCGTTCGGAGCCGCCCCCGCGGAGATGTCCAGATAGGAGTTCAGGCTGGAGGGGGTGGAGAAGGCCCGGTTGTAGGTGAACCGGAAGCTCTGTTCGTCCGTGGGCTGGAACACGAGGGCGGCTCGGGGGGAGAACACGTCCTCCGGCAGGCCGGAGTGGGAGTCCAGGCGACCCGCGACGATGAGATCGAGCTTGGGCGTGAGCTCGGTCTTGGATTGAACGTAGAACCCCCACTCGTCCGTGTTGTCCTTGTCTTCGTAGGAGCCGTTGATGGTTCCCTTGGTGTCCGGCCGGGTGGCGAAGAAGTCCACGCCGTACGTGAAATCCTGCCGGCCGTCGAAGAGGTCGAATCCGTGTTGGGCCTGGGCCACGTAGAGCTTCGACTGATCCACCAGGGGCACGCCGTCCCTGAGGAGGTAGGTGCTCCCGGCATCGCTGGCGTTGTAGTAGGCCTGGGTGAAGAAGCGCCCCTTCCTCATACGGCCCTGGAGGAACTGGTAGGTCCACCCCCCCGTCTGCCCTGCCCCCAGGCCCGTGAGTTCGATCCCGGTCGCGTCGGTCAGCCCGTAGGTCAGGACCGCCGTTCCGTCCTCCGCGAAACGGTAGTCCGCCCGAGCCTCGAACCCGAACCGGGAGAAATCGAAGTCCCGGAGTCCCACGCGCGTGCACGAGGCCTGGGCGGTGGCGTTGTCGAAACCCCGGATGAGGAGGGAGCCGACGCAGGAGGCAGGGTTGGCCAGGGCGGCCGTCCTGGCGGCCTGCTCACCCAGGTCCAGGTACTCCCATTCCTGACCCTGGATGTACTGCCCCGAGAACTTCACCCCCAGGCGGCGGTTGACGAGAAAGGCCGTGCGGAAGGAGCCCTGCATCACCGAGCGCTCTCCTCCCGCCAGGGAGACCGTGGTTCCCTGGGACTCGAGGGGGGACTTGGTGAGGATGTGAAGGACCCCGTTGGCGGTATTGGGGCCGTACAGCGCCGATCCCGGCCCGAGGACCACTTCCATCCGGTCGATGTCATCATTGTTGGACGGGACGAAGTGGAGGAGGTTCACCCGCAGGGAGGGCACCCCCGCCAGCCGGTAGTCCGTCAGGGCGTGGAGGGAGCCCGAGAAGATGTTGTTGAAGCCGCGGAGCACCACGTTGGTGGCCTGGACGCCATGGGTGATGATGTCCACACCCGGGGCGGATCTCAGGTGGTCGACGGGGGTGGTGACACTCCGCTCCTGGATCTCGATGGAACCCACCAGGTGGGTTGTGGCAGGAGCCTCCACCTGTTTCTCCGGGGTCCCCCGGGAGGCGCTGACGACCAGGCCGTCCAGGGCGAGGGCCGCGGAGGTGAGCGGGAAATCCACCGTCGTGGTTTCCCCGGCCCGAACCTGGTTCCCATCGATGCGCTCCGTGCGGTACCCCAGGAACTCCACCACCAGCGCGTAGCGCCCCGGGGGGAGGGAGATCCGGAACACGCCCTCAGCGTCCGACAGACCGCCCAGGCCCTGGGATCCTCCCTGAACCTGCACCTGCGCACCGCTCAAGGGGTTTCCCGTCCCGAGATCCGTCACGCGGCCGGTCAGGACACCCTGCTGCGCCGCCAGGGCCCCGGGGATAGCGACCAGGCATGCGACCAGAAATCCGCGCATGCTAGAACGGAGTGACCGCATTTCTCAACCTCGCTTTGGAATAGGCTGCATGGACCTAGGGGGAGAAGGCCGGGAGGAACTTACGCAACGATCCCGATACAAGGCAAATGTTTTCTATGACGTTCGCGTGCATATTCGGTCAACGACCCGGTAGCCATCCCTCCCGAACCCAACGACCAACAAAGGGACGACGGCCATGGCTTTCGTACCATCCCTCCGCCGGATTCTCCTTCCCGGTTTCGTGTTCCAATCCGTGGTGATCGCCGGGGGGTACGGTACGGGGAGGGAGCTCGCGGAGTTCTTCCTCTCCCAGGGGCCGCGGGGAGGGCTCCTGGCCATGGCCGCCTCCACCCTGATCTGGAGCCTGGTCTGCCTGGTCACCTACGAGCTCGCCCGGGAGGCGGGAGCCTTCGATTACAGGACTTTCCTCCGAGGCCTCCTGGGACCGGGGTGGATCGTCTACGAAGCCGCCTATCTGCTCTTCATGTTGGTGATCCTGGCGGTCATCGCGGCGGCTTCCGGTTCCATTCTCCAGCAGACCTTCGGCCTTCCCTATTGGGTCGGAGTGGTGGGGATCATGACGGCGGTGGGGGTGCTGGTGTTCGGGGGCACGCGCCTCATCGAAGGGGTCATGGCCGGGTGGTCCGTGGTCCTCTACACCACCTATGTAGCCCTCTTCCTCTGGTGTTTCAGCCGGTTCGGCACGGATATCCTCACCTCCCTGGGTGCCTCCCGGCCCGGTCGCGGTTGGCCGTTGGCGGGAGTGAAGTACGCCGCCTACAACGTCGCGCTGATCCCTCCCCTCCTCTTCCCCATCCGTCACCTCCGGTCCAGGCGGGAGACTTTCCTGGCGGGGGCGCTCGCCGGACCCATCGCGATGATCCCCGGGCTTCTCTTCTACCTGGCCATGGTGGGACAGTACCCCGGGATCCTGGGATCGGCGGTGCCGGCCAACGTCCTCCTGGAGCTCCTCGGCTCGCGTGCTTTTCAGATCGCCTTCCAGGTGGTCCTTTTCGGGACCCTCATCGAAACCGGGACCGGGCTCATCCATGGAATGAACGAGAGGATCGCCCACGTCTTCCGGGAGCGGGCGCGAGAGATGCCTCTCCTGTTGCGCCCGGCGCTGGCGGTGGGGCTCCTCACGGCGGGGACCCTCCTGGCCGGTGTCGGCCTGGTGGACCTCATCTCCCGGGGTTACGGCACCCTCACCTGGGTGTTCCTCTTCGTCTACGTGCTCCCGGTCCTCACCCTCGGGGTCCTTCGGCTGATCAGGGGCCCGGGAGGGCCGTCTCCCTCCGGAGTCGGGCCAGCCTGAGGATCGCCCAGATCCCGGCGGCCGGCCCCAGGGCCAGCGCCGGGAAGCTCCACGCCCAGCCCACCTTGCCTGCCAGGAAGGGGAGTCCCTGAATGGTGACCATCGTGAGGAGGAAGCCCAGAGAGGTTTGAAGAGTCAGGGCGGTTCCTACCCCCTCGGACGGAGCCACCTCGGTGACCATGGCGCTGAATTGCGCCGAATCCGCCACCACGAAGAACCCCCAGACCCAGGTCAGGGGAGCCAGGATCCAGAGGCTCGACCCGAAGAAGAACCCCACCACCAGGGAACAGAGTCCGCTCACCGCCATGGCCAGGTTCACCACCCGCTCCCTCCCCATGCGATCTGCGGCCCATCCTCCCCACACGCACCCCAGGCCTCCGGCGGCAATGGCCCCGAACGCAACGGCCTCCGCCGCTCCCCGGGGGACCCCACCCCCCCCGGCCCCAGCCCGGAAACCCGCGCTCGCCAGGAGAAAGGCCGGGACCCAGGTCCACATGGCATACAACTCCCACATGTGGCCCAGATACCCCCCGATGGCCAGGCGGGTGGGCCGGTGCCCGAGAACCCGCCTCACCAGACCCCAGGAGAAGGCCGCCCGCCGGAAGGGGAAGGGTCCTTCCCGGTAGCCCGCCAGGACCAGGATACTCCCGGCCAGGGCGGCTCCGGATGCTCCCAATACCACCTCCCGGAGCCCCACCTGGGGAAAGGCCTTGAGGAGGTAGGGTGCCGCCTTCCCGAGGGTGAGGGCTCCCACCACGGTACCGATGGCCAGCCCCCTTCCCTGCCGGAACCAGGTGGAGATCATCTTCATGGCGGGGGGATAGACGCCCGCCAGGAAGAACCCTGTGAGGAAACGAAAGACAAGGGCGGGGGCGAGGCCCGGAGCCACGAAGAGGAGCGCGTTTGCGGCGCCGCCCAGGAAGGCGGTAGCGGCAAAGTACGCACGAGCCGGCAGGAGGTCCGCCAGGTTCAGGAGAGCCGCCGCCGCGGTCCCGGCCACGAACCCGAGCTGGACGGCGGTGGTGAGCCAACCTACCTGGGAGGGGGAGAGCCCCCACAACCACTCCAGTTCAGGGCCCACGGCGCTGGCGGTGAACCAGACGCTCATGGCCAGGAGCTCCGCCAGGGAGAGGAGAGCGAGGGCCCCCCAGCGCCCCCCGCCTCGGGCCTGGGTCGGATCAGTCACGGAGTGGGTCCTTCGTCATGAACCGGAGGGCCGTCCCCGACCAGAGGGGATCGGTGTTACGGGCCCCTCAGGACGACAAGGGGGCATACCGGGCCTGGTGAAAGTCGTAGATCAACCGGGCGAGGCGGGCCCCGAAGGCCTCCGCGGTTGCTGGGTCCGGAAAGCCCCTGGTGAGAACCACCAGGACGAAGGGAGGTGCCCCCGGGGGATAGACGACGGCCCCGTCGTGGCTGATCCCGGTGATGCTACCGGTCTTGTGGGCCACAGGCACTCCCTCGGGGAGGCCGGCGGGAATCATCGAGTTGAATCGCTGCCGGAGCATCACGTCCACCATCTCCTGGCACGTCTCCGGGGAACCCACTTCCCCCCGGGCCAGGGCCGTGAGAAGGACGCCCAGGTCCCGGGCGGTGGTGGTATTGGAGAGACCCGCCTGGAATGCGGGAAGATCCTCCACCCCCCTGAGCACGTCCATGGAGTCGGCCCCCAGGCTCCTCACCAGGGCCGTGACCCGACGGGGGTCGGCCTCCCGAATGAGGATGTTCGTGGCGAGGTTGCTGGAGATCGTGATCATCTCCTCGATGAGATGCCGATAGCTGACCTTCTGCCCCGCGAGCAGGTAGAGGGCCGTGTCCGAATCCGATTCTGCGGGCAGGACGAAGGGGGAGCCGTCCACGATGGAGTGGAAGGTGGTGGTGACCTCCAGCGAGTCCTCCAGCGCGAAGGCCCCGGCGTCCCGGTCCAGGAAGAGCCGCATCATGACCGGCACCTTCATGGTGCTGGCGGCGTGCATGCGCAGGTCGGGGTGGACGAGGAGCGAGTCGTCGCTCCCCAGGTCCCGGAAGAAGACGGCCACCTCCGCTCCGGCACTCCCTACGAGGGAGTCGACCTGTGCCTGCAGACTCTCAATGAGGTCAGGAGCGGGAGCCCGGCACCCCTGAAGGGCGCCGGCGAGAGCCAAAGGCCCCACCGCCGCAAGCTGCGGCGCTCGGCCGCCGAAGATCCGTCCTGCCATGGAAGGCTCCCTGGTGGGGGTCGTGAAGGAGACCCGGGGTCCCCGGTGCCTGGGGGGGGCTCCGGGATCCTGGCTAGTCTAGGGGCCGGTGGAGCCCGCGTCCATCGGTTTCCCACCTTGCTGGGTCTTTCCCGGGGGCGCCACATTGGTCCCGGCAGCCCTCGCAGGAGGGTACGTCCCCGGCGTGGCATCTTCCCGGCCGGGCGAAGCGGCACTACCCCACACGGAGGAATCCCATGACCCCCCGTTCCCCTTCCCTCCTCGCAGGGATGCTCGCGTTGGCCCTTCTGGCCCCCCTCCCGGGGGAAGGCCAGGATCTGGAACGCCTCAAGGAAGAGGTCCTCGCCGAGGTATCCTCCCCGGAGCTCCGGAAGCTGAGCCAGGAGATGGTAGACATGATCTTCTCCTTCAGCGAGCTGGGCTTCCAGGAGCTCTGGACCGCGGACTACGTCACGGGGATCCTGGAGCGGGAGGGGTTTGCGGTGGAGCGGGGGTGTGCCGGAATGCCGACCTGCTACGTGGGCACGTGGGGCTCCGGCAAACCGGTGGTCGGCTTCATGGGGGACATCGACGGGCTTCCCGAAACCTCGCAGAAGCCCGGGGTACCCTGGGAGGAGCCCCTGATCCCCGGTGGGCCGGGCCATGGGGAGGGGCACAACAGCACCGCCGCGGTGGATGTGGTGGCGGCCATCGCCACCAAGCGCGTCCTGGAGCGCCATCGCCTGCCGGGCACCCTCAAGGTGATCCCGGGCGTGGCGGAGGAGTTGGTGTCCAGCCGGAACTACATGGTCAGGGCCGGACTGTTCCAGGGGATGGACGTGATGCTCTCCACCCACATCTCCTCTTCCATGGCCACGGGGTACGGCCTCTCGGGCTCCGGCCTGGTCTCCACCCAGTTCACCTTCCGTGGGCAATCGGCCCACAGCGCCGGTTCTCCCTGGGCCGGGCGGAGCGCCCTGGACGCGGCGGAGCTCATGGACATCGGGTGGAATTTCCGGCGGGAGCACCTCCGCCTTCAGCAGCGGTCCCATTCCATCATCGCCAATGGCGGGAGCCAGCCGAATGTGGTCCCGTCGGAGGCTACCATCTGGTACTACTTCCGGGAGCTGGACTACCCTCGCATCAAGGAGTTGCACGAGCTGGGTGGCACCATGGCCCAGGCCGCGGCCATGATGACCGGAACCACGGTGGAAGAGAGGGTCCTGGGAGCCGCCTGGCCCCAGTACATGAGCAAACCCCTGGCGGAGGCCATGCACGCCAACGTCCTGAGGGTGGGCATGCCCAGCTGGACCGCGGAGGACCAGGCCCTGGCCAGGGCCGCCCAGCGCATGATGAAGGTGGACACCACCGGCCTCCCCACCACCGTCCGGGACACCCTCGAGGAATCCAACCAGGGAATGGGCGGGGGGAGCGACGACATCGCCGAGGTGACGTGGAACGTCCCCACCGTGCGCCTGCGCTACCCCGGCAACATCCCGGGGATGATCGCACACCACTGGTCCAGCGGCATCGCCATGGCCACCCCCATCGCCCACCAGGGCGCCAACCATGGCTCCCGGGTGATCGCGCTGACGGCGATGGATCTCCTGGCTCGTCCCGACCTGGTGGAGGAGGCCTGGCGGTTTCACCGGGAGGTCGTCACGAAAGACTACACCTGGCAATCCCTGATCCCCGAGGGAACCGAGCCTCCGATCTTCCTGAACGCCGACAAGATGGAGAGGTTCCGGCCCCTCCTGGAGAAGCTCGTCTTCGACCCGACCCGGTTCGGCACCTACCTGGAGCAGCTGGGGGTGAGATACCCCACCCTGGAGAGGCCGGCCGCGGGAATCGGCAGGGACCACTGAGACGCTCCACGACCCGCCTCCCCCGGGCCGCCGCCCCGGGGGAGGCGCTGCGTTACCCTGTTACACGCATGTCCTACCACCTGGTTGCCCGTCGTTACGAATCGTGACCGTTCCCTGGGCACACCCTCCCGGTCTCCCCCTCTAGCTTTCCCCGAGCCTTCCGGGCCCCGTCCGGAAGGGCCCATGAACGGAGGAACCCGGAGGTCGTGAACATGCGCGTGGTATCCAAGAACGGTCTGCTTCCCGGCATGATCCTGGGGATTGGCCTCGCCCTCGTCATCCCATCCGCCGTTGCCGCCCAGGGCGCCGGAACGCTGGTGGGACGAGTCACGGACGGCGACGCCCGGCCCCTGGCGGGTGTAGAAGTCCGTGTGGAGGAGACGTCTCTGGCTGCGGTGACGGACCGCACCGGGGCGTTCCGGATGGTGAACCTGCCGGCCGGTGGGCACACGGTCACGGCCAGGTCGCTGGGCTACGAGACCGCCCAGGCCAGGATCCGCATCGAGGCCGGAGAGGCCACCACTCAGAGCTTCATCCTGAACCCTGCCCCCTTGCCGGTGGAAGGGATTGAGGTGTCGGGGCAGCGCCGGGGGCAGGCTATCGCCATGCAGCAGCAACGCACCGCCGACAACATCAGGTCGGTGGTCTCCTCGGAGCTCATCGGGCGCTTCCCGGATCCCAATGCCGCCGAGGCCGTACAGCGCCTCCCGGGAGTGAGCGTCTACCGCGACCAGGGCGAGGGGCGATACGTCCTGATTCGGGGTTCCGCGCCGGCTCTCAGCTCCATGACCATCAATGGGGAGCGCATCCCCTCCCCCGAAGGGGACATCCGCTACGTGGCCCTGGACGTGATCCCCGCCGACCTGTTGGCCGGCATTGAGGTGAACAAGACCCTCACGCCGGACCAGGACGCCGACGCCATCGGCGGTTCGGTGAACCTGGTGACCAGGAGCCCGGCCCGGGGCCTCTCCCTCTTCGATGTCACCCTGGCCGGCGGCTACAACCAACTCTCCAGCGACTTCATCCAACAGGTCGCCGGAACCTATGCCCACCGCTTCGGAGAGAGCGAGAAGTGGGGTCTGGTGATGGGGGGAAGCTGGTACAGGACCAACCGAGGCTCCGACAACATCGAGTTCGCATGGGACGACGACGACCTGGAGGAGCTGGAGCTCAGGGACTACATCGTGAACCGGGAGCGGAAGGGGGTCACCGGCACCCTCGACTACCAGTTCCCCGACCAGGTATCGAGAATCTACCTGCAGGGGATCTGGAACGACTACTCGGACCAGGAGTACCGCCGTCGGACCACCCTGGCCTTCCTGGACGGGGAGGCGGAACGGGAGCTCAAGGACCGCCTCGAGATCCAGCAGATCATGTCCCTGGCCGGAGGCGGCACCCACCTGTTGGGAAACGCCAAGGTGGATTACCGCATGAGCTACTCCTACGCCGAGGAGGCGGAGCCAAAGGCCCGCTACCCCGTGTTCGTCACCGAGGATCTGAGCTTCACCGTCGACACCTCCGATCCCGACAAGCCTCGCTACACGGAAACCAGTGGAGGCCTCACCGACTACGGCGCCTACGAGTTCGACGAATACGAGGTGAACGATAACCTCACCACCGACAGGGACTTCACCACTTCCATCGACCTGACCCTTCCCTACCGGCTGGGGAGCGTACCGGCCTCCCTGAAATTCGGGGGGAAGGCGCGCATCAAGAGCAAGGATCGCAGGAACAGCGTGACCGTCTACGACGGGTACGACGGGGACTACGTCCTGAGCGACGTCCTGGGGAGCTTCGAGGACGGCGACTACGTGCGGAGTTGCAGCGGCTGTTACCAGGTCGGCAAGATCGCCGACCCCAGGAAGTCCTGGGACTTCTTCCGGGCCAACAGGAGCTCCTTCGAGCTGGACGGGGACGGCACAAGGGAAAACACCGATGCCGCCAACTACGACGCCGAGGAGAACATCTTCGCCGGGTACGTCATGACCACCCTGGACGTCGGGAAATGGCGCATCATCCCCGGTGTGCGCATGGAGCAATCGGACATGGACTACACGGGGAACCGCGTCATCTTCAACGAGGATGGGGACTACGAGTCCACTACCCCGGTCTCGGACCAGAACGCCCAACTCCATGTCCTCCCCAGTCTGAACCTCCGGTACCGCCTGGATGACCGGACCAACCTGCGGGCCGCTCTCACCCGTTCCATCTCCCGGCCAAATTACTTCGACCTGGTGCCTGCTCAGCTTGTGAACCGGGAAGACGAGGAGGTGGAGTTGGGCAACCCGGAGCTGGACGCCACCTCCTCCACCAACCTGGACCTTCTGTTCGAGCAGTACTTTCAGAGCATCGGCCTCTTCACGGCCGGAGTCTTCTACAAGCAGCTCGCGGACTACGTGTATTTCAACATCTACGACGTGGGTTCCGGGAATCTCGCCGGCTACGAAGCCGTTCAGCCCGTCAATGGGGGTGACGCCACCCTGTGGGGCCTGGAGCTCGCCCTGAACCAGCAACTCACCTTCCTCCCGGGCGCATTGTCGGGCCTGGGGGTGTACGCCAACTATACCTGGACCGACTCCAAGGCCGACATCGTCGGCCGGGGGAGTGACAACCGCCTCCCGGGGCAGGCAGAGCACACCGCCAACCTCTCCCTCAGCTACGAGAAGGCTGGGTTCAACGGCCGGGTGGCGTGGAACTTCTTCGGGGACTACATCGACGAGGTGGGTGAGGAGGCCATCGAGGACCGGATCCACGACACCCACTCCCAATGGGACCTCTCGGCAGCCTACGAGATCACCCGCCGGGCCCAGCTCTTCCTGGAGGTCATCAACCTCACCGACGAATGCTTCTGCTTCTACCGTGGGGACAGGAGACATCCGGAGCAGAAGGAGTGGTACTCCCGTTGGGGGCACCTGGGGATCAAATTGAATGATCCCCTCTCCTTCTGGCGCTGAGGAAGGCCCCATGCTGCGAACGGTGCAAAAGTCGGTTTCCGGCTCTGCCGCCCTCCTGGTCCTCCTGGGGTCCGCCTGCGGGCCCCGGGAGGAGGCCCCCTCCCGGGAGACGGAAGGGGTCCCGGCGGCGGACGCCCGGGACGGTGTGCCCGTCCAGCCTGACCTTGCCGGGATCACCATCGTGCCGGAGCGCTGGGTCTCGGCCTGGGATACCACCAGCAATCTGGACTCCCCGGCGGTCTGGATGGGAGCCGACGGCCCCTGGGTGGTGAGCACCGCCAAGGGGACCCATGACCTCTGGGTTCACGACGCCTCCACCGGCGAGCTCCTTCGGCGGGTGGGCCGGCCCGGGCCCGGGCCCGGCGAGTTCCAGTACCCCAACGGCATCGCCATCATCGGGGACCTCCTCCTCGTGGTGGAGCGGGACAATCACCGGGTTCAAGCCTTAAGCCTCCCCCGTTTCGAGTCCCTGGGCACCTTCGGGGACGGGGAGCTGATCCGCCCCTACGGAATCGCATTCTACCGGGACGAGGCCGGGGCGCTCCAGGTGTACGTCACCGACGACTACGGGAACGAGGAGGACCCTCCGGAGGGGGAGGACCCCACCGGGGACTTCACCCGGCGGGTCAAACGCTTCGCTCTTCTGCAGGGGGATGGAGGCCTTCGAGCCCGCTTCCTTGGCTCCTTCGGAGAGGCCGCCGGCCCCGGGGCTCTCCTGGTGGTGGAGTCCATCCAGGTGGACCAGGACCAGGACGTCGTTCTGGTGGCGGACGAGTACCGGTTCGAGCTGAAGCTCTACGGGCTGGACGGCGGCTACCGAGGTCGGACGGTGGCAGGGGACCTCTACCGATTCGGGGACCCGGAGGGAATCATGCTGTTCCGGTGCGGCCAGGAAGGGTACTGGATCCTCACCGACCAGGGAGAGGCCCGCTCCATCTTCCACGTCCTGGACCGGCGGAGCTTCCGGTACCTGGGGAGCTTCGCCGGGAAGATCACCGCCAACACCGACGGGATCTGGCTGGAGCAGGGAGCGATTGCCGGGCTCGGGGAAGGCGCGCTCTTCGCCCTCCATGACGACGGGGGCGTGGCGGCCTTCGCGTGGGCGGACGTTACCGCCGCCCTCGGCCTCGGGGACACCTGCGCCCCACTCGGGTCCTGAAGGGCGGAGGCCCCCCTGCTATCCTCCCCGCCCCATCAACCAATCCCAGCGGGCCTGGGCCTCCTCCACGGAACGGGGGGCATCCTCGGCTCGGAGGAACCCCTCCAGGACCAGCTCCCTGGTGGCCCCCCTTACCCGTTCCAGGTAGGCCTCCCTGGAGGGGTAGAGGGCCTCCAGGCTGGGCCGGGGGTCACCCAGAGCCCCCCTCTCCTCCTCGGTGCGGGAAAAGGGGATGAAGGTACCGAGGAAATCCGTCAGCTCGTCCGTGGCGGCCGGGAACCCCACGCGCAGATTCCAGGGGGCATAGGTCGCCAGGGGGGCTCGGAGCTCAACCCCCCGCACCCCGGCCATCTCGTTCCCGAGGCCGTCCACCTGGGACACGAGGGATGGAAACGCCGGGCCCAGCTCGGGAGGCTCCCGGTCGATCACCCCCTCCTCCCATCGGGGCCCGTAGTCCATCCGGTAGGCCTCATGGATCACCTTGGGGGCGTCCACCCCGGGGATCCGGGGGAAGGCCAGGGCCAGGTGGGGCACCAGCGTCCCGTTCGACACACGGGGGAAGGAACTCGGCGGAGGCGGAGTGCCGTCACCCACCCACTGGACCAGGCGCACGGCCAGCGCCCGGAGGGTCAGGAGGAAGTTCAGGGGGTTTCCCCGGTAGAAGGCCATCCCCTCCCCTCCCAGGTTGGACTCGGGTGACGGAGGAAACCCCCCCACGGAGTGTTGTCCCCCGGCCAGGTGGTAGATCCGCTCGTTCTCCCTGGGCTCCACATCCTGGGTTCCGTCCAGGGAGGTGTGGATCAAGGAGGCCCCCCGCCCCCAGTACTCGTAACCCGTGTTGGTGTAGAAGACCGCCGGGAGGTGATCGGCCCTCTGTCGGGTGAACAACCCGTCCTCCTTCCCCGTGACGGGGTCCCGCTGGGACCGGCTGGTGAAGGGAAAGAGGTCGGTGGGATAGAAGAAGGCCGAGTACCGGTGGGCATCCCGGGAGGGTTGGGCGAAGCGGTGGTTGAAACTCCCCCGGCCGGCCCCGGCGGTGTGGATGAGCATCCCATCGAACACCTTCCTCCCGGCCTCGTCGGTGTTGAACCCCTGATAGAGGAAGTGCCGGAGGAACCGCCCGGTCTGGGAAACCCCGAAGGCGACCCCGGTCCGGACCGGGAAGAGCGTGTCCAGCTCGTACTTGGCGTAGGAGAGAATGTCCCGGACCACCGCCAGCCCCACCCCCACCACCCGGGGATCCTGGGCACGGTAGACCAACTCGTAGATCCTCCCTGCCTGGAATCCGCCCTCCAGGGTGACAGCCGAGAGCTGATCCTGGGTGGTCCCATTCCCGGCCGCATCGGCAACGAAGCGCCAGAGCTCACGGGGGATGACTTCCCTGGGGTCCTGCCTGCCGTCCCTGACGGTGAGGACCGCGCTGGGATCCTCCGGATCCAGGGGCGGGTAGGCCCTATGGCCCCGGTGGCCCAGACCGAGAACGGTGGCTTCCTGGTCCACCGTCCAGTCGGCCCGGACGAGCCCGGGGAGGGAGCCCCCGGACGGCCGGGCCAGGGGGGTCCTCAGCCGGAGGAGACCTTCCCGATCCGGGACGTCCCACTGCCACCCGACCCAGATCAGGGTGAGGCCTTCCCTTAGAAGCAGCCCGTCCCCGAATTCCTCCGCCAGGGTGGGGTCGTTCACCCCCGACGGGGCCAGGTTGAAGTACCGCAGGCTCGCCTTCCCCCCCCGGTTGCTCACCTCCACCCAGGCCACACCCCGGCGCTTGGCCGGGTCCTTCGGTTGAAGGACGAAGAAATCCGCCCAGGCCTCCACATCCCCATCGGCGTTCACCGGGGCCCACCGGAGATCCACGATCTGGGCGTTGAAAGGGTTCTCGGGATCGAAGGCGAAGTAGACCCGCCCCACCAGCTTTTCGTAGGGTCCGGCCGTTCCCCACCCGCGCCCCTCCAGGACATCCTCCCGCCGGTCCACCACCACCCGCACGACCTCCCCGCGGGCCTCGAGCCCGGGGATCAGAAGACAGGCTGCCGCGAGGAGAAGACCCGACCGACTCAGAGCCTGCGGGACGTGCATCCTTCCCTCCTCGTTGGGGTGTTTCGGCCAGTGGGGCTAGAAACCCACCACCAAGCCCAGATCGGCCACCAGATAGCGGGGACGCATCCTCCCCTCATGGGGAAAGGGGACGTTTCCCTCGCCGTAGCGGACTCCCGGACTCAGGCTCATTCGCTCACCCACTCGAAGGAGCAACCCACCTCCCACTTCGAACCCGCCTCCCCCGTCCGACGCCACGCCCCGGACCTCGTGCGGCCTCACGAGCCGGCCTTCCACCCTGTGGTTGTGGAACCCCCCTTGCAGCCACGGCCGGATGCGGTGTCGCCCCAACACCGTCCGAAGAGCCAGGTCAAACCCTGTGGATGTCCAATCCTTGCCGGACGGACATACGGATTCATCACAACGAAACCGGTGCTGTCCGAAACCAAGGTAAACCCCCAGCGGCCCGAACAAGGGAAAGCTGAAGCCCATGGCCAGACTGGCCCCACCCCCGGTCTTGCCCTCCCACCCCTCGTCCCGGGCCCGGAACCCGCTGAGCGGGACGGTGACGCCTCCACGGATCTGGTAGGCGAATCCACCCTCCTGGGCCCAAAGGACGGGAGCCCCCGGCCCCGGCGAGACCCAGAGTAGGAGGAGCAGGGTCGCGACCCGTCAGCCACCCAAAATCAACCCCCTCCCGCCCCAACCGGCTCCGCCGTGGGATCGGGGCCGGGTGGCGGCGCGTCGTCACCCGGAGCGACCCCCTTCCCCGATCCCAGCAGATGCGCCACCCCCAGGGGCAACGCTTCGTCCTCGTCGCCCAGCTCGGCGATGCGGGTCTCCCAATTCTGGATCATCCGGACGAAGGCGTGAGTGAGATCCGGATCGAACTCCGATCCAGCACCCTCGGAGAGGATCCT
The DNA here is from genome assembly GCA_041309685.1 of Gemmatimonadales bacterium. Lineage (GTDB taxonomy): Bacteria > Gemmatimonadota > Gemmatimonadetes > Longimicrobiales > Gaopeijiaceae > JBFYZD01. Next base: position 15,878 of record JBFYZD010000330.1, read on the forward strand.
CATGACCTCCGTCGTCTCGAGGGCCGCCCGATAGGGCCGATCGGTGCGGAGGGCATCGAAGACATCGCAGACGTGGGTGAGATCACTGGCTTGATGGCACTTCCGGGGGAAGCTGAGCTTGGGGTATCCGCCTCCGTTCAGCTTGATATGGTGCTCGTAGGCCACCACCGCCGCCAGATCCAGATGCTGTTCCGTGGCAAGGATGATCTTGGCCCCCTCGGTGGGATGGCTGTTCATGATGCGGCGCTCCTCTTCCGTCAGCTTCCCGGCCTTGTTGAGGATCTCGTCGGGCACTTTCACCTTGCCGAGGTCGTGCAACAACCCCGCAATGCCGAAGCTTCGAACCTCTTTGGGCGCCAAACCGATGAACTCGGCGAGGGCCATCGTCAGGATGGAGACGTTGAGGGCATGGGTGGTGGTGTACTGATCGAACTGCTTCAACCGAAGGAGAGGAATCAGGAAGGCTTGGTCTCCATGCATGGCCACGGAGAGGGACCGAACGACGGCCTCGGCCTCGACCAGCTGAAGTCCCCTCTCCTCCTGCACCTCTCCGTGGAGCCAACGGATGGCGTCCGCCTCCTCCCGGAGGGTGAACGCGAGGGTGGCCGTGGCCAGGGTCTCCGAGCCCAGCCTGTCTTCCCGACCTCTCATTCCCACCGACCCATAGCGGAGGTTGGTGGCCTTCATCTGCCGGGCCTCGGAGGAATCCGTCGAGGACCCCGAGAGGCGTCGAAGAACCTCGTCCAGGAAACCCTCCATCTCCTCCCGGGAGATGGGCCCCAGGAGCTCCAGCCGTTGGACCCCCACCGACGCGAACCGGGATCCCCAGTCCCAGGACTTCAGGTCCCGGAGAGGACGCTGTTGGAAGATGATCTCGTTCCCCAGGAAGGTGAAACCGGGGTGGGGCACCTCCTCCTGAAGGAGCCGCATCCGGTCGAAGGCCGCGTCCAACGCCCGCTCCCGAGCGGGATGACCCTCCTTGTAGAGGTTCATGGTGGATATGGCCTGGGCCAACGCGGTCAGAAACTGGGTTGCGCTCTTCATGGGGTGGTGCCCCGCCGTAAGGCCGTGTTCGCGATTTCGGGATCTCTGGACCGGGCGGCAACGGCCAGGATCTCCTCGGCCCTGGGCTCCCGGGCCCAGACCGACGCCAGGACCTTGATGGCCGCCTGCACCTCCATGGAAGAGGGAGCCAGCTTCCACCGCCCCAGGAAGGTCTTGCCCGTGGTGCACACCTGTATGAGAGCCTCCAGGGCGAGGGGGGAGCGGGAGCCCCCCAGGGCGCGCACGCCCATGGCCCTGAGATCCGGGGAGCGGTCGGACCTGACCACCCGGTTCACCAGGACCGGCACGAGGGTCTCGGGTACCCCGGCCTGCACCTCCAGGAGGGCCATCCTCAGCAGGCGTTCGTCCGTGTCCGCCAGACCCGTGGCGATGGCCCGTTCCCGGAAGGCGGCTTCCCCGAGGGCCAGGGGGAAGGCCTCCCGCCTCACTCGAGGATCCTGGTGCTCCAAAAAGGAGGCGGCGGAGAATCCTACGGGGCGGTCCGGGAGGCGCTGCACCAGGGCGAGCAGATTTCTCATCACGTACCATCTCGGCTCGTCCAACCGAGCCAGGATGGCGTTGCCCACCGCGGCCCCCATCCCGGCCAGGACGTCGAAGACCTTTCTTCGGACGGATCGGGACTCCGACTCGGTCAGAACGTCCAGCAGGACCGGGATGGCCTCTTCACCCATCCGCCTCACCAACGACCGGAGGGTGGCTTCATCCACGTCCGTGCCCCCCAACAGCCGACGCAGCTGGGAGGGGCTCGTGACATGCTCCTTGATCCGGAGAGCCACCTCGCACTCACGAGGGGCATGGTCCATGAGTTGGAGGACATAGGAGAGCTGCCCGGCCTCCATCAGGTCCGAGACGGCCTTCATCACGGTGGGCCCCCAGGCATCCACTTCCAGGCTCATCTGAAGGAGCCGCGCCGCGCCAGAAAGGTCCTGGTCTTCCTCGTCGGACTCGCCCTGGAAGACCGGGGCCGCCTTCGCCATGGCATCCAGGATGAGCGTGTAGGCATCAGGGTTCGGGTCCTTGAGCTCCCAATCCTTCAGAAGCTCCTCGACGTTGTCTCGCAGAGCGGTGTCCGCCTGATCCCTCATCCTTCTCGTCCCGGACTCAGCGTGCGTGGAGAGCTTGGTCAGGAGGCGGGTCAGGGAGGACGAGATGGTCTGCTGGGAGGCATCGGCGGCGGCGCGGAGGATCTTCACCACGGAGTCCACCGCCAGGCTCTGATTGGCGTCCAGGACGAACTGGCGCCGCTGGGTCAGGTTCCCCCCCATCGTCACCAACCGGCCGAGGGTGGAGGGGTCCAACTCCCGGATCAGGGTGGACACCCTCCTCCGAACGGATTCCGCCTCGCCCGTCCTCCCGCTCTTCAGTTCCTCCGCCAGCTGAAGGAGATAGCCCACGATCACCTGGTCGTAGGCCGCTTCCCGACGATGGGATTGGATGGAGCGGGCGACGGCTTCCGGGTCCGGGGCCGTATCGGCATCCATGGAGTCATCGGTGGCCATGGCCGCCCGCGCCAGACCCAGCCAGAGGTGGGTGGCTCGTTCCGGCTCCCGGGCTCCCACGGCTCCATCCTCCCTCATTTCCAGCTGCTCGTACCCCAGGGGGTAGAGGCGAATGTGCTCCCAGGAGGGGATCTCGTCCCGGGAGAGGAGCCCCAGGGGATCCCCCTCCCGCTCCGGATCCCGGGACAGGGTGCTCAGGAGGCCCTCCACCTCCACGAACATGGCCCCCTTGGCGAAGGAGAGGGCTCCCAGCTGGTGCCCATGGAGCCGCCGGGCGAGGTCGCTCAGGACTGGGTGCCTGGAATCGGTAGCCACACCTTCGATGACGAGCTGGTCCTGGGCGACCCCGATGGAGAGAGAGCGCCGGTCGGCGAAGAGCTCCGAGAGGCGACCGATGATGTTCTCCGCCGCCGGGAGGAGGGACGGGTGCCCCGGGGGATACATGGCGTGGCGATGAACCCCGATGGAGAACTCCAGGAGAAACTCGGAGAGCTCCCGGGAGAGTGCAGCCTCCTGCTTCTGGCCATTGGCAGGGGTGGGGGTCGGATTCACTTCGGCCTGAGTCTCCCGTTCCTGGCGGGGACGCTGGGAAGAAAGGTCGGATCCTCCTGCGCCCCAAGATAAGCCGGTCTTCTTCCGGGAGCGACAGCCAGAGAGGGAAGCACTCTGTCGCGAGAGGCGATGGAAACCCCCTATCGCTCCTTGAACAGCCTGATCAGCTCGGCGTTGGTCCGGGTACGGGCCATGACGAGGAGAAGCTCCGACATGGCATCGGCAGGAGGGAGATCGGCGAGCTTCCTGCGCATGGCCCGGGAGAGGTCCAGGGCGTCGGGAGCCAGGAGGAGCTCTTCCTTCCGGGTGGCGGAGCCCGAGAGATCGATGGCAGGGAAGATCCGCTTGTCCGCCAGCTCCCGGCTCAAGAGCAACTCGCTGTTCCCGGTTCCCTTGAACTCCTCGAAGATCACCTGGTCCATCCGGGAACCTGTGTCCACGAGCGCCGTAGCCACGATCGTGAGGGACCCGCCCCCCTTTCGGACATCGATCTTCCGGGCGCTGCCGAGGAACCGCTTGGGCTTCTCCAGGGAGTTGGCGTCCAGACCCCCCGAGAGGGTGCGCCCGGTTCCTTCCTCCACGGTGTTGTGGGCCCGGGCAAGACGGGTGATGGAGTCCAGGATGATGACCACGTCCTGCCCCATCTCCACCCGCCGGTGGGCCCGGGCCAGCGTCATCTCGGCAACCTGGGTGTGCCGCTCGGCGGGCTGGTCGAAGGAGGAGGAGATCACCTCCCCGTGCCCGCAAGCCTCCATGTCCGTGACCTCCTCGGGGCGCTCGTCCACCAGGAGGATCATGAGGTGACAGTCGGGATGGTTGGTGACGATTCCCTGAGCCACGGACTGCAAGACCGTGGTCTTCCCGGCCTTGGAAGGCGCCACGATCATGGCCCGCTGCCCCTTTCCGAAGGGACAGAAGAGATCGATGACCCGGTTGGTGGGATCCGGCTGCCCCCGGAGGGTCCGTCCGCACTCCAGGGACAATGCCTCGTCCGGATGCTGGGCACTGAGCTGGGTGAAGAGCGGCCGACGGGGAAGCTCCTCGGGAGGGAGGCCATTGACCCTGGCCAGGTACTTGAGAGGCGGACTCTTCCCGCTCTTGGGGTCCGACCCGACCTCCCCCTCCAGCTCGTCGCCGGTTCTCAGGTCGAACTTCTGGATGACCCGGGCCCCCACGTAGATGTCCTCTTTGCCCGGAGTGTAGGACGCTTCCCGTCGGCGAATGAACCCCGACCCTCCCGGAAGGACTTCCAGGATGCCTAAAGAGCCTTCGTTTGTCACGCTTGATTCACCATGCTCAGGTAGAGGGAGGACGCTCGGCAGCGGCGGATTGCCTTGAGAGAGGGTAGCGCCACCGCCCGTACATGTTTCCAATTGGGAAAACAGCTGGTCAGGCCCTGGGGGCAATGTCCCACCGACGACGCGATCCAGGCCCCTCTTGAGCCTCTTTGAATCCGCCGCTGCCCTCCCCTGGATCGGGAGAGCGGGGATGACCTGGCTGACTTCGATCCGGCCTGCTGACCCGGTCCCTGGAATCTCCCCTACCGGGGAGGAACCGTCAATGGTCTCGGTTGCCGGCGGTGCCATGGTAACCCCTCACGCTCCCGAGGTTTCCTCCAAACCCCCGGGCGTCCCGGCGCGGTGGGCGGCAACGGGATCCCTTCATCCTGAGGCATGCCCCGGGGGACGGGCCTGAGGTGACAGTGTCCCAATCCGTGGACACCCTCAGGATCGATTCTCCCCGTTCCTCCCCGGAAAAGGCCCTTCCTTCCCGGGTTCCCCGGGATTCGAAGCTGGCACGCACCCTGCAGTCCAATGGGCAGAAGCCAAGCAAGGAGGAGCCATGTCCGCCCGTATCGTCGCGTCAGCCGCCCTCGCCCTGTACCTCGCCTCGGGCCCGTCGGTGGTTTCGGGTCAGGTATCCGCGTCCCTGGCCCTGGATTTCGGCCTCTTCGACGGGATCGGGGTCGGCCTGGCCGCCCACCATCCGGGTCACGGCTCGGTCTATTCTCCGGCGTTCCAAGCCGGTCTCGGGGTGTCGGCGGGGTTCGGCCTGGGTATGGGAGTCCACCTCGGCCGCTCCCGGAGTTGGCACCGGGGTTGGGACCCCTACTGGGCCGACGACCGGGCCTACGTGGAAACCTCCAGCTGCTGGCACTGCTGGAGCCCGTGGCGGCTGGAATACGATCCCTACTTCTCAAGCTGGCGGGATCCCTGGTGGGGGTATGACCCCTGGTGGGGATTCAGCGGCTGGTGGAGCTCCGGGTTCTCCTTCACCCTGGGCCTGGGATGGGATTACTACCGACGCCCCGTGTTCTTCGACCCCTGGTGGGGAAGCACAGGGTATCTCATGCGTTGGCAGCCCGTTTGGGCCTATGACCCCGGATGGTGGTACTACAACGACCCCTGGGTGGTTAGCCCGGGGTATTCCCGGGTGGCCTATGTGATGCCGGCTCAGAGGATCGTGAGGGTGTCCACGCCCCTGGGGGGGTACAGCACCACGACCTTCAAGGAATCTCCTCGGAGGACCGCAGCGGCCCAGCCCACGGCCAAGCCTCGAGGCGGCACCCCCGCCTCCCCCGCCTCCGAGCCCCGGACGGGCCGGGTTGGCGCATCCCGGCCCGGAACGGCCCCGCAGCCCTCCTCCCGGCCCGGCACTCCGAGCGCTGGGGTGGCCCGACCCGGGATGCCGGCCAGGCCTTCCGACCGGGTGAGGAACCCCGGCGCCTCCGGTCAGCCGCCCAGCGCCCGGACCCCTTCGGTGAGGGCGCCGGGTGGAACCGCCTCCCGACCGCCAACCAGGGGAGCGCAGGGAAGTACTCCGTCGGCTCGCGTCCCGGCCGTGGGAAGGCCCGGGACTCCCCCCGCGGGCCTTCAGGACCGGCAACCCGCCGTGCGGACGCCTTCCTCGAATCCCTCCCGGACGCCTTCGGCCAGGGCACCCGCCTCGGCGCCCTCCAGGGCACCGGCGGTTCGAGCCCCAAGCTCCGCTCCCTCCAGGGCACCGGCGGTTCGAGCGCCCAGCTCGGCACCGTCCAGGGGTTCCGGCGTGAGAGCCCCGACGGTACGGGCCCCCGCAGGCGCCTCAGGCTCGGCTCCGAAGGCGGCTCCCCGTAGCTCCGCGCCGACCCGGTCGGCCCCCAAGGCCTCAACGCCGACGGTGCGAAGGGGGGGAGGGGGAGGTTGAAGGGGTAGGCTCTCCGGCCTTCACCACCCCGACACAGGGGTTGGATCCCATCCAGTAGGATAGTTCCCTCGGGTGGCCGATCTCCCAACAGGCGAGGTCGGCCACCTTCCCCTTTTCCAGGGTGCCCCGATCTCCTGACAGGCCCAGCGCCCGGGAAGCATGATCCGTGACCCCCCTCAGGGCCTCCTCCGGGGTAAGGCCGAGGAGCACGCAGGCGAGGTTCATGGCAAGAAGCAGGGACGCCAGGGGCGACGACCCGGGATTCAGGTCGGTGGCCACCGCCATGGGCACGCCGGCCCTCCTGAGCTCCTCCACCGGCGGCTGCCTGGTCTCCCTCAGGAAGTAGAAGGCTCCCGGAAGGAGCACGGCCACCGTTCCAGCCTTCGCCATGGCGGCGACGCTCTCCCCGGAAGCGTGCTCCAGGTGGTCCGCGGACCGCGCCCCCAGGCGAGCCGCCAGCCCCGCCCCGCCCTGGTCCGAGAGCTGGTCGGCGTGGATCCGGAGGGCCATCCCCGATTCCAACCCGGCCCGGAGCAGATCCTCGCACTCCGAGGCGGTGAAGGCGATCTCATCGCAGAAGACGTCCAGGGCATCGGCCAGCCCCTCGGCTACCGCCTTCGGGATCATCTCCTCCCGGACCAGCTCCAGGTAGGCCTCCCGGTGCCCCTCGAATTCCGGGGGGAGGACGTGAGCGGCCAGAAGGGTGGCCTGAACCTCCACCCCCGGACCCCGTCCCAGGCGTCGTGCCACCCGGAGCATCCTGAGCTCGGTTTCGGTGTCCTGCCCATACCCGGATTTGACCTCGACCGTGGTGACTCCACCGGCCTGGAGGTTGAGAAGCCGGCGATGGGCGGCCTGGTACAATTCCTCCTCCGAGGCCGCCCTGGTGGCCCTCATGGTCGTGCGGATCCCCCCCCCGCTTCGGGCAATCTCCTCGTAGGTGGCTCCTCGAAGCCGGGCCTCGAATTCCCCGGCGCGGTCCCCGGCAAAGACCAGATGGGTGTGGCAGTCGATGAGGCCCGGGGTCAACCAGCTTCCATCCAGGTGGTGGACCTCCGCCGCCAGGTCCTCGGGCGGACCAGGGAGATCCTCCACCCTCCCCACCCATTCGATCCGCCCGGAACGGCAAGCCAGGGCGCCATGGAGGATCTCACCATACCCGCCCCGCCCGGGGTCCATGGTGGCCAGGTGCCCTCCCACCCAGAGGCGGTCCCAGGGCTTCGGGGTGGTCATGGCCCGAACGCCCGTCCGCCCACCCCGGGAGACGACCCCCGGCCCCCCCCCGTGGTCCGGAGGATCATGAGTCCCCCATGGGGATCTTCAGCCCGTGGGCGCGGGCGGTTTCCCACGCCTCGGGATAGCCGGCATCCGCGTGCCGCACCACCCCGATCCCCGGATCGTTGGTAAGAACCCGCCCGATCCGCTCCCCCATTTCCGGGGTGCCGTCAGCCACCAGGACCTGCCCGGCGTGCAAGGCGTTGCCGATCCCGACCCCGCCACCATGGTGGAACGAAACCCAACTCGCTCCGGAGGCCGTGTTCAGCAGGGCATTCAGAATGGGCCAGTCCGCCACCGCATCGCTGCCGTCCTTCATCCCCTCCGTCTCCCGGAAGGGCGAAGCCACGGAGCCGGTGTCCAGATGGTCCCGCCCGATGACGATGGGGGCGGAGATCTCGCCGCTGGCCACGAGGTCGTTCATGGCGACTCCGAAGCGGGCCCGCTCCCCTTGCCCGAGCCAGCAGATCCGGGAGGGGAGTCCCTGGAAGTGGACCTTCTCCCGTGCCATACGGATCCAACGGGCCAGGTGTTCGTTCTCCGGGAAGAGCTCCAGAACCAGGTCGTCGGTGCGATGGATGTCGGCGGGATCGCCCGACAGGGCCACCCAGCGGAAGGGCCCCTTCCCCTCGCAGAAGAGGGGCCTGATGTAGACCGGGACGAATCCGGGATAGGCGAAGGCGTCCTCGAAGCCGGCGTCAAGGGCCATCCCCCGGAGGTTGTTTCCGTAGTCCACCGCGACGGCCCCCATCTTCTGGAGCTCCACGATGGCCTCGCAGTGGATTCTCATGGAACCCATCGCTTGCCGGACGTATTCCACAGGATCCCCCTCCCGGAGGATCGCCGCCTCTTCCAGCGAGAGCCCGGCGGGAACGTATCCATTCAGGGGGTCGTGGGCCGAGGTCTGGTCGGTCACCAGATCCGGGACGACACCTCTGCGGACGATCTCGGGAAGGACCTCCGCGCAGTTCCCCACCAGGCCGACGGACAGGGGCTCCTTTCGATCCCGGGCCTCCAGAATCCAGGCCAGGGCCTCGTCCAGGCTCCCGGTGGATCGGTCGCAGTAGCCGGTGTCCAGCCGCCTCTGGATCCGGCTGGGGTCCACCTCCACCGCCAGGAGGGCGCCTCCGTTGAAGGTGGCGGCAAGGGGCTGGGCGCCCCCCATCCCCCCCAGGCCTCCGGTGAGGATCCACCGCCCCTCCAGGGAGCCCCCGAAATGCCTCCGGGCCATGGACCCGAAGGTCTCATAGGTCCCCTGGAGGATCCCCTGGGTTCCGATGTAGATCCAGGACCCGGCCGTCATCTGGCCGAACATCATGAGGCCCTTGCGCTCCAGCTCGTGGAAGTGCTCCCACGTCGCCCACCGCCCCACCAGGTTGGCGTTGGCGATGAGGACCCTGGGGGCGTGGCGAAAGGTCCGGAATACCCCCACGGGCTTTCCGGATTGGACCAGGAGGGTCTCGTCGTCCTCCAGCTCCTTCAGGGTGGCCACGATGGCGTCGAAGGCCTCCCAACTCCGGGCCGCCTTGCCGCGCCCCCCGTAGACCACCAACTCCTCCGGCTTCTCCGCCACCTCCGGGTCCAGGTTGTTCATGAGCATCCTGAGGGCAGCCTCCTGGGTCCACCCCTTGCAGCTCTTCTGGGCGCCCCGGGGGGCCCGGACGATGCGGGCTTGTTTCGACGTCATGGCGACTTCTCCCTGCGGTTCAAGGGTCTACGCCCCGATGGGACCGGCGTCCTGGCCCCGGAAGATCCCTGCGAAGGCGCCGGCCCGGACCATCCCGGCCGCCTTCTCCATGTCCGGAGCCAGGACCCGGTCTTCCGTGAGGGGCGGGACCCGCTCCCTGATCCGGCGGAAGGCTTCCTCCACCCCCGCGCCGGGCCGGAGGGGTCGGAGGTCTTCCAGGGCCTGGGCACCACAGAGGAGCTCGATGCCGAGGATGTACTCGAGGCACTCCACCGAGCGGCGCAGCTTCCGGGCCGCCGCCATCCCCATGGAGACGTGGTCTTCCTGGTTGGCGCTGGTGGGCACCGAATCCACGCTGGCGGGATGGGCCAGCACCCGCATCTCCGCCAGAAGGTCCACGGCCGTGACCTGGGCGATCATGAAGCCACTCTGGAGGCCGGGCTCCCGGGTCAGGAAGGGAGGGTGCCCGGAAAGGTCCGGATTCAAGAGCCGCTCGACCCGGCGCTCGCTGATGGCCGCCAGGTCCACCAGGGCGATGGCCAGGAAGTCCAGGGCCTGGGCCACCACCTGGGCGTGGAAGTTCCCCGCGCTCACGACCGCCCGGCAGTCCGGGAGGATGAGGGGGTTGTCGGTGGTGCTGTTGGCTTCCGTTTCCAGGATTCGCCGACCGTACCCCAGGACCTCCCGGGCGGCTCCATGCACCTGGGGCATGCAGCGCAGGGAGTAGGCGTCCTGCACCCGGGGATCCCCGTACCGGTGGGATTCCCGGATCTCGGAGTCCCGGAGGAGCCATGTCAGGCGAGCGGCGCTGGTGGCCTGACCGAAGTGGGGACGCACCTCCTGGGCCTCGGGCCGGAAGGCCTCCGGCGTGCCCTTGAGCCCCTCCAGTGTCATGGCGCCGGCCACCTCGGCGGTCTCCAGGGCCGTTTCTCCCCGCAGGAGGGAGAGGATTCCCAGTCCAGTGGTGGCCTGCGTGCCGTTGATGAGCGCCAGCCCCTCCTTCTCCCGGAGCTCCAGGGGCTCGAGTCCGGCCTGTCGGAGCACTTCTCCGGTGGAGTGGACGGCGCCACCCCATTCCACCTCCCCCTCCCCAAGGAGAGCCAGGGCAATATGGGCCAGGGGGGCCAGATCCCCGCTGGCCCCCACCGATCCGGCCTCCGGGACCCGGGGGTGGATCCCCTCGTTGAGAAGATCGAGGAGCCGGTCCACCACCACTTCCCGGCACCCCGAATGGCCCCGTGCGAGGGCGTTGGCGCGGAGGATCATGATGGCCCGGACCTCCTCTCGGCTCAGGGGATGGCCCACCCCGGCCGAGTGGCTCCGGATGAGGTTCCTCTGGAGGGCGGTCCGCTGGGCCGCGGGAATGACCACCTCCGCGAGCCTGCCGAACCCGGTGGTAACCCCATAGATCTGGGCATCCTCCCCCAGCAGGCTCTCCACGAAGTCCCGGGACCGCCGGACCCCTTCGCGGGCCCCCGGGTCGAGGAGAATCCGTACGGAGGGGTCCCGAGCCCCCAGCGCCAGCGCCTCCAGGGTAAGACCGGCTCCCCGGAGGTGGATCTCAGGTCGGTGTTTCGACGATTCGAAAGGGCTCATTCGACTCCCCATCTGGCATCATTCTCATGTCCGCTGCTAAGATAAGGGGGCTTTGGCCGGTCCGCTCCCCCTCCGGGCAGCGGTCGGGCCTCTCAGGCACCGAACCCACACTCATCGTCCAGCGAATCCCAGATCGGAGGGGATCGAATGCACCTGCGGGCTTCAGCCGCCGCGATGTTGGCCCTGACCTCGATCACCTGCGGGGGCAGGGAGCCACCCGCCTCGGACACGACCCCGGAAGTGACACCGTCCGCCGTTGCCGCCCAGGCGGAAGCCCCCATGCCCTTTCAGCTCTCGCCGGAGCAGACGGCCGGGAAGGTGGTCTACGAGACCATGTGCTGGTCCTGCCACGGGTCGGCAGGGAGGGGGGATGGACCAGCGGTCCTGGCCGGAACCGTGGCTCCGCCCAGGGACTTCCAGTCATGGTCCACCGCCGGCATGAACGTGCGCCAGCTCCAGGCGGACTTCAGGGCCGGTGCCGGGTCCCTGGACCCGAGCCACCCCCACATGCAGAACGTGCTTTCCCTCGTGAGCGCCGAGGCGTTCGCCTCGGCGCTGGCCTACCTTCCCGCTCTGACCTACCCGCCTGAGGTTCCGGGGAGCGCCATCGCCGGGCGAACGAATTTCATTCTCCGCTGCCAGGGATGCCACGGCAGTGCGGGGAAAGGCGACGGCGCCGGGGCCGCAGTGCTGGAAATCCGGCCCGCCGATTTCACGCAGGACACGCTTCTGGCGGCGAGGGACTTCAACGCGGTGTTCCAGAAGATCCGCAACGGCGGCGGCGGCCTCCACGGATCCTCCATGCCGGCCTGGGGGGTCATGCTGAAGGACGGCGATGTGTGGGACCTGGTGGCCTTCATCAGCTCCTTGCGGCCGGGCACCCTCTCTCCGCCTCCCGCCTCGATACAATAGAGAGGCCCCACTTCCCTGGAGAGAGGCGAGGAGGTTCCTCCCCCGGACGAGAGTGCCGGGGCCGGGTGAAGCGAGGAGAGGGGGCGCTCCGGGAGCCTCCCCTCTCCTCGTCTCCGCCAGACAACCCCAGCGGCTCCGCCCCTCGGGGTCCCCTCATCTCCACGCTCCCCGCCGATCCCAAACGGCCCCGTCTTCCGGGATGCGCTTGCCTGGCGTTCCGGATGGGACGCATCTTTATTCCTTGGAGATCTCCCCATTCACCGGAACCGTTCCCGCCACCTTCCTCCACCCCGGGCCGGGCGTCGGCCTTCTTCCTCCCCCTGCCACGGATGGGCGGGGTCCTCTTCCTTGTTTCCACGGCCGCGGCCTCCGTCCTGGGAGGCCGGCTGGGGCCCCTGTTGCGGAGGCGGCGGATGGAGATGGTACGGGCCGGCCCGGACACGCCGGAGAAAGCGCGAGACCAACGCCAGGCATTCGCATTCATCTCCGGGGACCCGGCCGCCGGGGAAACGCCCCATGAGGCGGGAAGGGGCCAAACCCGTGGGTTGATCGCCTGCACCCCTGTTCCGGCCTGTCGCAGCGGGGATTCCTGGCATTACAATCCTCCGCACGATTCGGTCCTGGAACCCGATACCGGGCTGGTCCTCAGGGGCACGCCAAGGGGTGTTCGGGCCGTGTGTGACCCTGTGCGGGGTGTCGCGCTGGCGACGCCTTCCCCTGAAACGGCTTAGCTCCATGGAACACGTCGGGCATGCATTCCTCCAGGTCGTGAGAGACACTCTCCCGCCAGCCGGCGCCGGTGAAGCGCTGGGGGCTGACGGGTCCTTCGTCGTCCGGATGGTGGGGCTGGTCTTTGCCCTTCTGCTTCTCGCCGCGGCCGTTCAGGCTTTCACCAAGCGGAATCGTTTCCCGTTCACGGTCGCCCTGGTCCTCGCAGGGATCGCCCTGGCCCAGCTGGGAGGGTTGGGAGTGGCCTTCCTCACTCCCCTTGCCTCCCTCGAGCTTCCCCCGGAGGTCGTTCTCTTCGTCTTCCTTCCCACGCTGGTCTTCGAGTCCTCCCTGAACATGGAGGTCCGGGCCCTGAGGGAGAACCTCGCCCCGGTATTGGCACTGGCCATCCCCGGACTCCTGATCTCCACGGTGTTGATCGGAGCCATCATGGTCCTGACGGTGGGCATGGAATGGCCCATCGCCCTTCTCCTGGGCTCCATGCTCTCCGCCACGGACCCGGTGGGGGTCATGGCCCTGTTCCGCCAGTTGGGGGCACCCAAGCGCCTGGGGATCCTCGTGGAGGGGGAGAGCCTCTTCAACGATGCCACCTCCATCGTGGCGGCGAGCATCATCCAGAAGGTGGCCCTGGTGGGCGTGGTCTCCACCCAGGTGGTTCTTTCCGGGGGCCTGGAGTTCTTCCAGGTGTTCTTCGGTGGAATCGTCGTGGGGTGGATTTTCGCCGTGCTGGTGGGTCAGCTCATGGGAAGGGTGGAGGGGGACGCCTTCATCGAGATCTCCCTCACGGCCGTCCTGGCGTATTTCGCCTTCATCCTGGCGGAGGAGGTCTTCGGCGTTTCGGGGGTCATGGCCACCGTGGCCGCGGGGATGGTCATCGGCGGGTGGGGGAAGACCAAGGTCTCGCCGTCGGTGTCCCACCAGATGGAGCACTTCTGGGAATACCTGGCCCAGGTGGCCAATGCCCTGGTCTTCCTCCTGGTGGGTCTGACGATGGACCTCTCCCACCTCTGGCAGGACTGGCACGTGCTGGTGTGGGCGATCCTGGCCATGCTGGTCTCCCGGGCCGTGGCCGTCTACGGGCTGGTCCCTCTCGTGGGTCGGCTCCCCGGTACGGATCCCATCGACCGGGGCTACCAGACGGTGATCTTCTGGGGAGGGCTCCGGGGGGCCATCGCCCTGGCCATCGCACTCCAGCTTCCGGACGGTCTCGCCTCCAAGGAGCTCATCAAGACCGTGGTCACCGGGGCGGTACTCTTCACCCTTCTGGTCCCGGGGCTCACGATGGACCGGGTGGTCCGGGCCTTCGGCCTACACATCCCCCCTCTCTCGGATCGTCTCGCCCGCCTGGAGGGACTCATCTCCGCCAAGCGCCGGACCCTCCAACAGGTCCCGGAGCTACAGGAGGGAGGGCTATTCTCCCCACGCATCGCCGATACCATCTACAGCCAATCCACCCAGGACCTGGATCGCCTCAAGGGTGAGTTGGAGACGCTGCGGGAGAGGGAGCTCAACCTCGGGGAGGAGCGCCGCCTCCTCTACCTCCGGTGCCTGGCGGAAGAGAAGAGCCTTTACTACGACATGTTCTCCAAGGGGCATCTGTCGGAGGGGGCCTATCGGAACCTCACCCATTCCATCGAGCTTCAAACCGAGGGGATTCGCCACGAAGGCCGCCTGCCGGAGTACACCCTCCACCCACCCTCGGGGGACCGGATGGAGACGGTCGTGTTCCGGATGCTGGACCAGATCCTGGGCTTCCGATCCGTGGCCGAAAGGCTGAGGGCAGGCCGCACCTCCCGGGATTACGAGGTAGCCTGGTCCCGTTCCCGGGTAAGTGGGAAGGTGCTGGCCGATCTGGAGGACCTGGCGGCGGCGGACTCCACCCGCCCGGACGTGGTGGAGGAGGTGAGGGCCTTCTATGAGTACTGGCACGAGAACGCCAGGGCGCGCATGGATCAGCATGCGGAGCAGTTCCCGGAGTTCGCAGGGGCCATGCAGGAACGCCTGGCCGAGCGGCTCGCCCTTCACGCCGAACGGGAGGCGATCGAGGAGAAGGCCCACGCAGGAACCATCCCTCCGGGAGTGGCGGAGTCCATGCTGGAGGAAATGGCCACCGAGCTTCGCAAGCTGAGGGTCAGCGAGGTCTCCAAGCTCAAGGTGGATCCCTCCGAGCTGCTCCGGAAGGTCCCCTTCTTCCAGGACACACCGCCCGAGGAGTTCGCACAGGTGGCCGCCCGGCTCCGCCCCCGGACAGCCCCGTCCGGGGAGGCCATCATTCGGCAGGGCGCCGTCGGGGATTCCCTCTTTCTGGTGGCTCGGGGTGTCGTCCGGGTTTCCCGGGAGGACGAGGGAAGGAAACGGGATCTCGCCACTCTCCTCGCCGGGGATTTCTTCGGGGAGATGGCCCTCCTCCATGGAGAGCCCCGGACAGCCACATGCAAAGCCGTGACCCCCTGCGCCCTCTATGAGCTCAGGCGGAACGAGCTCGACGCGGTGCGGATGGCTTGCCCCCAGATCCAGCAGGCGTTGGAGGAGGCCGACCGAAGGAGGAGGGCAGCGCTCCGGCCCGCGCCTTCCGCATGAGGGCCCCGGAGGCAGCACACCGAAGAGGAAGAGGGGCCGCCCAGGAGCGTCCTATCCCGTTTCCCCGATCCGGGGGGATCCGAGATCCGCGACCTTCTCCGCCCCCCGGACCATGGTTCCCTCCCCGACCGCGAACTCCACCCTGTCCGCATCGCCCCTCCCCGACCCGAAACGGGATCCTCGAAGGCGGGTAACGGCCCCACACCCCATCCCGTCTCAAAGGGGAGAGCCGAAGAGTCCCGATGCCCCCTGCCGGAGAGAGCGTGACGGGCCCCTTCCAATTTCCGGATCCGGATCCCGGCCTCATCCAGGCAGCCGCAGGAGGTGACCGCGACTGCCTTCGGAGACTCCTGGAGTGGGTTTCCCCTCAGCTTCGGCAATGGGCTCTGGCCTGCTCGGGGAATGCTGACGACGCCGCGGATCTGGCCCAGGACGTCTTGATCCTCCTGGTCCGGAAGCTCTCCTCCTACCGGGGGGAGGCCCGGTTCCTCACCTGGCTCTACTCCGTCACCCGGAATCAAGCTCTGGAGGCCCGGCGCAGGAAAGGAAGGGAGGAGCGGAAGATGTCCCTATGGAAGACCGAGGCGGAAGGCACCCCGCCCTGCCGGCCCAACGGCGGGGCCGAGAAGGACAGGCGCCTCATCTGGCAGGTGGTAACCACCTTTCTCGAGGAGCTTCCCCAGCGCCAACGGGAGGTGTTCCAGATGTCTGAGCTCCAGGGGATCACCTCCCCGGAGATCGGGGTGATCCTGGGCCTGGATCCGGGGTCGGTCCGGGCCGCTCTCTTCAAGGCTCGCCGGACGCTCCGCCGACGAATCCTCCAGAGCCATCCGGAAGTCGTCCAGGAGTATCTCCCATGACCTGCGCTCAGGCTCATAAGGCTCTGCTGCAAGCGGAGCTCCGCGAGCTGGAGGGGAAAGGGGACACCCCCCTCGCCCGCCACCTCCGCGACTGCCCCCACTGCCGGGATGCAGCCGGGGTGATCCTCCGGGCGGAGGCCGCCCTCGCACGGGCCCTGGGGCCCGCGGTCGCCGCCCCGGATCTGGAGCGGGTGCTGGCGCTGGCGCTGGTGCCGGAGACTCCCGAGGTGGAGGCCCCCTGGACAAGGGAAGGGACCGTGCTTCCCCTGCGTGAGCTGACGAAAGGAAGCCCGTCCCGCCTCCCCGCCGGGGGCATGGCCCTCCTTCCTGTCGCCGCGGCCGCCGCCCTGGCGGCCCTCTTTCTGGCCAGGGAGCCGCGCCTCCCCGGGCCGGCCCCCGCCCCGGTGGCCTACGCCGGGGGCCTCGACGTAGCCATGCCCCCGGGGCAGAACGTGGCCGTTCTGGAGACCTCCGATCCGAACATCACCGTCCTCTGGCTCTATTGAAGGAGGCTATTTGCGATGAGAACACCCAGGACCTTCCTGCCCCTGGCCTCGACCCTGGCCCTGACCCTCCTGGGGGCGTGCGACCCTGGTCTCAACCTGGACGTCCGGACCTTCCAGCTACAGCATCGCTCCGGATACGAGGCGTCGGAGCTGATCGCCCCGTACGTCTTCACGGATCGGGCGGGGAACCCGGGGCAATGGAGCGCCACGCCCGACGCCATCAGCATCCGGGAAAGCCCCGACAACCTCGAGAAGATCGCCCGGGTCCTGGAGGAGTTCGACGTGCCCCTCCCGGGGCTTCGCCTCCGCTTCCAGCTCATCGAAGCCGACTCCTTCCAGGACCAGGATCCCGCCATCGCCCATGTGGTAGGCCAGTTGCAGGAGATCTTCCGGTTCCAGGGCTACCGACTCCTGGGGGAAGCGGTGATCCAGGTGACGGGAGAGGCCGGGAGGGAGCAGGGTGCCTCGCAACGCTTCCTCGGCACCGAGGAGTCCTTCCAGGTCGAGGTTCGCTCCCAGCTTCAGCGATCCGGCTCGGTACGCCTGGGAACCATCGCCCTCTGGTATGGGGATGAGGACCGCATCCTGGAGACTTCGGTAACGGTCAACGCGGGCCAGACGGTGGTCATCGGCGGCGCCAAGGCCCGTCAGGGAAGCCGGTCCTTCATCCTCACCGTGACGGCCGAAGCGGACTGACGGAACGGGGGACCCGGGGGTGGGGGCCGGCGGAAGGTCGCTCCCCCCGCCGAAGCCTCCGTCACCACCGGGTAACGGTTTCAGGGCCGTCCCCGGCAGCGCCCCAGCCCATTTCCCCCTTTCGCCGCCCCGGGGACGGTTCTAGATTGGCCCGGTCAGGCAGGAGAGGGTTTCATCCCCCCAGCCGGAGAAAAGAATGCAGACAGTTCCCCTCGGCTCCCGGCCGGAGGCTGAGCGGCGAAGGGGCGCCGACAGGAGGTCGGGAGATGACCGGAGGACCGGGCAGGATCGCCGGACCGGCCAGGGCCGGCGGATGAGGAATCGCCGGCAGGCAGGCCTGAAGGTGCCCCGTGAGTCCAGGGCCATCGACCGCCGTACCGGCATGGCCCGCCGCTCCGGTGATGACCGGAGGGAGCCCGACGACCGGAGGAACGAGGAGGACCGCCGCTCGGACTCCTGACCCCGGCCATGGGCCGTCCGCCCCGCCCGGTCCCATGCCAGGCAACAGGTTTCGTGAGGCCCCCGGGCTCCCCCTCCAGGAGGAGCCCGGGTTTCTTCTTCCCAACCTGGGCCCTTGACGGGACGTTCGACCCCCGTCGGATTCCCTGTTCGGAGGACCGGAGCCCCCGGTGGATCCACCGGGGCGGAAGCCCCCTCCCACTCCCGGGGGTGGCAGACCGACCCCTGCGATGGCGGCCCGGAGCGTCCCGGTCAACGCCCCGGCAGGGAAGATACCCAGTGGTCTTCGGAGACGACGGAGATCGGGGATCCTTTTCCCCTGAGCCGAAGGGCCCTTGCGAGGAGTTTCGCGTCCGGAGAGTCATTCCAGGTGCCGGCACCAAAGGTCCCCAGGACAAGGACATCGGTGTCGGCCGTCAATCCCTGGGTGACGGTCCCCCCCAGGGCGATCACGGCAGCCTCGCATGCCTCCCGGGGACCGAATGCGAACTCGCCGGAGAAGGCGAACTTCCCTCCGGGAAAGACAAGCACCGGGGGTGGGTCCGTGAGAGGAAGCCCGCCGGAGTCCCCCCCCCCTCCCCTGATCCCCCAATCCCCCACCGCCAGGGATTTAAGGAGCCTCTGGAGATCGGTCCTTTCCACCTCGTCCACCTTGCCGTCCTGGAAGATCCGTTTCAGCCTGTGGACCAGGACCTTCCCCGGCCAGGCCTCCACCACCTCCGGGTGGCCGGTGGTCCAGACCGAGAGGGCCGAGGCCTCCTCCTCCGTCACCACCCCATCCGCCAGGACCTTCCGGATCACCGAGAGCATCTCCGCGATGCTCTGATCCAGGTGCTTGGCGGACAGATGGGGTTTGGGCCCCGGCTGAGGGAGGGCCCTCCCCTTCTTCTTCCCCCGAAAGAACGCTAGCACCAACCCTCCTTCCTTCCACCTTCCCAACCCGTCTGACCACGGCCCGGAGCGGGACGGGGCCACTCCAGCCCCGGACGGTTCGGGAGTATCCGGGGATTCCGGCGAAACCCGACTCAGCCGGCTACCGGCACCCCTTTGTGCCCGTAACACAGGATGCCGCTCTTCCCCTCCCTGCGAACCAGACGGAATTCCAGATTCACTTCGGTTCCCGGCATCACGGAAGAGGGATCGCAATCCACCACCTGCGTCATGAAGCGGCCACCCTCCGGTGTCTCGACCACGGCCATGGCGTAGGGCGCCTCGTTCAGGAACTCGTCCGGCGGAACGTGGATCACCGTGGAGGTGATCACCTTCCCCTTGGGAGAAAGGCGCACGGTCTCGAAGTCCTCCCCCCGGCAGGCCGGGCAGACCTTCCGCACCGGGTACACCACCTTCCCGCACCCGGCGCAGCGGCCGGCCTCCAGGCGGTACCGAGCGGGGATCTCGCGGTGATAGCGTGGGCTCGGCATGATCAGACTCCCTGGAAGATGTGGACGACAGAGCTCGCTCCGGAGCCTCCCATGTTCTGGGCCAGGCCGATCCGGGCCCCCTCCACCTGGGCGTCGCCCCCCTCCCCCCGGAGCTGCTCCACGATGGTCACCGCCTGGGCCACCCCAGTGGCTCCTACCGGGTGCCCCTTCGACTTCAGGCCCCCGCTGACGTTCACCGGGATCTTTCCGCCGAAGTCGGTGAGCCCCTCCCGGGCAGCGTCCTTGCCCTTTCCCCTCTCCACGAAGCCCAGCGCCTCGTAACAGCAGATCTCCGCGATGGCGAAGCAGTCGTGGACCTCCGCCACATGGATGTCGTCGGGGCCGAGACCTGCCATCTGGTAGGCCCGGCGCCCGGAGAGCTCCACCGCATCCAGGTCTGCCAGATCGGGCCGGTCCGCCAGGGTCAGGGTGGAGGTGGCTGCGCCGCTGGCCAGGATCTTCACCGGCCTGTCCGTGAACTCCCTCGCCCGCTCGAGCGGGCAGAGGAGAAGGGCCGCAGCCCCGTCCGTCACAGGCGAGCAATGAAGCAGGCGCAAGGGCTCGGCCACGAGGCTCGAGGTCATGACCTCCTCCAGGGTCACCGGCCGCCGGAACTGGGCATGGCGGTTCTTGGCCCCATTCCGATGGGCCTTCACGGACACCCAGGAGAGGTCTTCCTCCGTGGTACCGTACTTGGTCATATGGGCCCGGGCGATCATGGCATAGAGGCCCGGAAAGGTCACCCCGTAATAGACCTCCGCCTCCTGGTCGGATGCGGTGGCCAGGACACCGGTGACGTCGGCCCCGTCGTTCATCTTCTCCACCCCCGAGGCCAGGACCAGGTCGCTCATCCCTGAGGCCACCTCCAAGAAGGCCGACCGTAGCGCCATCCCGCCCGACGCGCAGGCCGACTCCACCCGGATGGCCGGGACCCCGGCCATCCCCAGCTGCTCCGCCATGAGGGGCCCGAGGTGCTCCTGTCCCACGAACTGCCCCGCGGACATGTTGCCCACGTAGATGGAGTC
>JBFYZD010000331.1:0-12194 GCA_041309685.1 Gemmatimonadales bacterium
TCCTGGCGGAGCTGTATCTCAAGGCCGAAGAGCACGCCCCGGCCCGGGAAGAGGCCCGGGCGGCCCTGGAGGTGAACCCGGAGCACCTTCCGGCCCTCTCGGTGCTGGCGGCTTCCCACTACCTGACGGGGGACTCGGCGGCCTATCGGGAGGTCCGGGACCGGGCCCTGGCCCTGAACCCGGCCTACGCGGGCCTCTACACCACGGTGGCGGAGTTGGCCGTCTCCCAGCGCCAGTACCGGGCCGCGGTGGACCTCGCCGCCCGGGCCGTGGCCCTGGACTCCACCTCCTGGCGGAGCTGGGGGGTGATGGGAATGAACCAGCTCCGGACGGGGGAGGTGGAGGCGGGGCGCAGGAGCCTGGAGCGGGCCTTCGCCGGGGACCCCTACAACCCCTGGTTCAAGAACAGCCTGGACCTCCTGGACACGTATTCCCACTACCAAACGGTCAGGACGGAGCATTTCGAGATCCTGGTCCACGAAGAGGAAGCGGAGCTTCTGGGGCCGTACGCCGCCGCCGGCGCCGAGGAGGCCTACGCCGGCCTCCGGGCGCGGTACGGGGCCGAGCCCCCCACCCCGGTGCGGGTGGAGATCTTCCCATCCCACGCCGACTTCTCGGTTCGCACCCTGGGGATCCCGGGGCTGGGGGCGCTGGGGGTGAGCTTCGGAAGCACCCTGGTGATGGACTCCCCCTCCGCCCAGGGCGCCGGGGACTTCAACTGGGCTTCCACCCTCTGGCACGAGGTGGCCCACGCCTTCCACCTGGCCATGACGGACCACCGGGTGCCCCGGTGGTTCACCGAGGGGTTGGCGGTCCATGAGCAGCGCAAGGCCCGCCCCCATTGGGGGCAACGGGCCACCCCCGCCTGGCTGCAGGCCTACGGCGAGGGACGCCTCCACCCGGTGAGCCGGCTGAACGAGGGGTTCGTCCACCCCGACTCCCCCGAGCAGGTGATCCACAGTTATTACCAGGCCTCCCTGGTCTTCGAGCTCATCGAGAGCCGGTGGGGGCTGGAGGCGGTTCTGGCCATGCTTCGGGGATACCGGGAGGGGAAGACGAACGATCGGCTCTTCCGGGATGTCCTGGGCCAGAGCCCGGAGGCTTTCGACGGGACCTTCGACGCCTATGTGCAGGACCGCTGGGGGGACCGGATCAGGGCGGTGGCGCCGCCCAGGGCCGGAGACGCCGTCGGGATCTTCCACCCCGGGTCCTCCGATCTCGAGGATTTGCGCCTGGGGGTGCTGGAGAACCCCGGGAGCTTCCTGGCCCACCTGGCGCTGGGCAAGGCCCTCTTCGAAAGGGAGCGGCTCGCGGAGGCGGAAGGGGAGCTCCGCTCGGCCCTCATCCTCTTCCCGGAGTACGGGGGGAGGGACAGCCCCTACCTCTACCTGGCCCGCATCCACCAATCGCGGGGGGAGCGGGAGAGGGCGGCACGGGCCCTTCAGCAGCTCGGAGGGTTGAACGAGACCCTCTTCCCGGTCCATGCCCAGGAGGCTGAGCTCTGGTTGGAGATGGGGGATACCCTGGCGGCGGCCCGGGCCCTGGAGAAGGTCGTGGAGATCGTGCCCCTGGAGGTGGAACCCCACCGGCGCCTCGCGGAGCTCTACTCGGCCCTGGGGGAACACCGGGGCGCCGTCCGGGAGCGGCGTGCCTTCCTGGCCCTGGACCCCGCGGACCGGGCCGACGCCCATTTCCGGCTGGCTCTGGCGCTGAGAGAGGCCGGGGACCGGGAGGAGGCGCGGCGTCAGGTGCTCCGGGCGCTGGAGATCGCGCCCAACTTCGAGGCGGCGTTGGATCTGCTCCTGGCGCTGAGGAGGGAGGAACGATGATCCGAGGAGGCGTCCTGGCGGCCCTGGTGGTCCTGGGGGGGGTGGGTGCGGCGGCCATCGCCTCCGAGGGGGCGGGCGGATCGGGCCTGTCGCTCCCGCGGCCCTCCAGCCCCGCTTCGCAGCAGGTGCCCGAGGGCCCCGCCTACAATGGCCGGTACACCTTCATCCGCCTTCGCTATGGGGACGCGGCCCAGAACCTGCGCGGCTTCGGCTCCGGGCGGCGGGGGGGGAGGGGAGGACGAGGGGGCGGCCCCACCTGGGCCCACGACTACCCCCGGGCCGAGACCAACTTCGCGAAGATCATCGAGGCCACCACCCTGATCGACACCTACACCCAGGGGAACTCGGGGCGGGTGCTGGACCTGGACGACCCCGAGCTCTTCAAGTACCCCATCGCCAGCATCATCGAGGTGGGGTACTGGCAGCCCACCGATGCCGAGGTGGAGGGCCTCCGGAATTGGCTCCTGAAGGGGGGCTTCCTCATCGTGGACGACACCCGGCAGGAGCGGGGCTTCGAGTACCAGAACTTCGCCGCCCAGATGCAGCGGGTGCTCCCGGGCCGCGAGATCCAGCTCGTGGCCAAGGACCACGAGATCTACGACTCCTTCTTCCGCATCGAGGATCCCCAGGCCCTGGTGCCTCCCTACGGCCGGAACGTCCCGGTGTACATGGGCATCTTCGAAGACGACGACCCGGTGAAGGGCCGGATGATGGTCATGATCAACTTCAACACCGACCTCCAGGAGTATTGGGAGTTCAGCGACGTGGGATACTACCCGATCGACCTTTCCAACGAGGCGTACAAGTTCGGGGTCAACTACCTCCTCTACGCCTTCACCCACTGACGGGTGAAGCTGCGCCCCCGGCGCCCCCGCCCGCGGACCGGCGGTGCCGCCGACAACCGACGGAGCCAGCGGCTCGAAGCCGATCCTGGCACCCACAACCCGAGGACGACATGACGCAGGACGTGAACGGCACGACCCACCTGGAGCGGGAGGACGACGTCGCCCTGGTGGACCGGATGCGGGAGGGGCGGGAGAGCATCATCCGGGAGGTCCGCAAGCTCATCGTGGGGCAGGAGGAGGTGGTGGACCAGGTCCTCCTGACGCTCTTCGTGGGGGGGAACAGCCTTCTGCTGGGGGTGCCGGGGCTGGCCAAGACCCTTCTCATCCACACGGTGGCGGAGGTGCTGGACCTGAAGTACTCCCGCATCCAGTTCACCCCCGACCTGATGCCCTCGGACATCACCGGCACCGACATCATCCAGGAGGATGCCGAGACGGGAAGACGCTTTCTGAAGTTCGAGCCGGGGCCGGTGTTCGCGAACATCGTCCTGGCCGACGAGATCAACCGCACGCCACCCAAGACCCAGGCCGCGCTCCTGGAGGCCATGCAGGAGCATCGGGTGACGGTGCAGGGGACGACCTACACCCTCCAGGAGCCCTTCTACGTCTTCGCCACCCAGAACCCCATCGAGCTGGAGGGGACCTACCCCCTTCCCGAGGCCCAGCTCGACCGCTTCATGTTCGAGATCGTCCTGGACCATCTCACCGAGGAGGAGGAGCTCCAGGTCGTGCGGGAAACCACCGGGATCCAGGAGCCCCGATTCAACCACGCCGTTACCGGGCCCGATCTGGTGGCCTTCCAGCGCCTGGTTCGCCGGATGCCCGCTCCGGAGCCGGTGCTCCAGTACGCCGTGTCCCTGGTCCGCAGGAGCCGCCCCGGCCCCGACGGGACCAGCCCGGACTTCGTGAAGAAGTGGATCGCCTACGGGGCCAGCGTGCGGGCGGCCCAGTACCTGATCCTGGGCGCCAAGGCCCGGGCCCTCACCACCGGGCGCTTCACCCCCGGCTTCGACGACATCCGGCACCTGGCCCACCCGGTCCTGCGGCACCGCATCCTCACCAACTTCCACGCCGAGAGCGAGGGGGTGACCACAGGGAAGCTCATCGATCAGCTCCTGGAAGCCGTCCCCGTTCCGAAGTCGGGGATGTAGCTCCGTGGCCTCCGCCTCCACCCCCGTCCCCTCCGGGGCTCAGCTTCTCCTCCCGGAGGTCCTGGCCAGGATCGACAACCTCGAGCTCCTGGCCCGGACGGTCGTGGAGGGGTTCCTCAACGGGCTCCACCGCTCCATCTACCTCGGTCTCTCCCTGGACTTCGCCGAGCACCGCCCCTACATGCCCGGGGACGACATCCGCCGTATCGACTGGAGGCTCTTCGGCCGCACCGATCGCCACTACATCAAGCTCTTCGAGGCGGAGACCAACGCGAACTTCGTGGTGCTCCTGGACGTGTCCCGCTCCATGGGCTACGGGACCCACGGCGTCACGAAGCTGGACTACGCCCGCTACCTGGCGGCCTGCCTCACCTACTTCTCCCGCCACCAGCGGGACCGGGTGGGGCTGATCACCTTCGACTCGGACATCGTGGACTACATCCCGGCCTCGGCCCGGAACCTGGATCTCTGCCTCCACACCCTCCACCGGGCCGTGGCGGGGCGCCCGGGGCAGCTCTCCAGGCCGCTCCTGAAGGCCACGGAGAGCCTCCGCCGGAAGGGGGTGGTGGTTCTCATCAGCGACTTCTACGAGGAGACGGAAGAGGTGATCCGGGCCGTGCGCCTCCTCCAGAGCCCGGGCCACGACGTCCTGGTCTTCCACCTGCTGGACCCTGCGGAGCTGGAGTTCCCCTTCGAGGGCGCGTCGAACTTCCGGGACATGGAGAGCGGTGAGCTGCTCCCGGTGATCCCGGCCAGGATCCGGGAGGGATACCGGAGGCTCCTTTCCGCCCACACCGCCCGGCTCCAGGACCGCTTCACGGCGGGGCGGGTGGATTACGCCGTCCTCGACACCTCCCGACCCCTGGATCAGGCCCTCTTCCACTATCTCCTCCACCGGGAGAAACGGAGGCGGGTCCGCTGATGCCCCTTCGCTTCCTGGTTCCGGCCTTCCTGGCGGGGCTCCTGGCCCTGGCGATTCCCATCCTGGTGCACCTCACCCGGAAGCAGCGGGCGAAGGTGGTGGAGTTCCCCTCCCTCCTCTTCCTGGAGCAGGTTCCCTTTCAGGACGAGAGCCGCCGGACCATCCAGCATTGGCTCCTTCTCCTCCTCAGGGCCCTGGCGGTGATCCTCATCGTGGCGGCTTTCGCCCGTCCCTTCTTCCGCGATGCCGAGGTGGGCGGGTCCGCCGGGTCGGGGCCCCGGGAGGTGGTGATCCTGGTGGACCGCTCCTACAGCATGGGGGTGGGGAATCGGTGGGAGGGCGCCCGGGACGCGGCCCGCGGGGCGATCCGGGGGATGGGTCCCCTGGACCGGGCCAGCCTGGTGTTCTTCGCCCGGAACACGTCGGTGGCGGTCCGGTCCACCGGGGACCGGGACCGGCTCCTGGCGGCGCTGGACACGGCCACGGTGAGCGACGAATCCACGGCCTACGGGCCGGGGCTCAAGCTGGCCCAGACGATCCTGGAGGAGACCGAACTCCCGGGGCGGGAGCTGGTTCTCGTCGGGGATTTCCAGAGGGGCGGATGGATGGGGGAGGAAGGGGTCCGCCTCCCCCCTGGCACGGTGGTGACCCCGGTGAGCCTGGCCTCCCCTCCCCCGGCGAACCGGTCGGTGTCGGAGGTGACCCTTCCCTGGCAGCGCCGGGACGGTCGGGACCGGGTCGCTCCCACGGCCCGGATGACCCGGGTGGGAGGGGAAGGGGAGGAGGTCGTCCAGGTCATCCTCGAGATGGGGGGCCGGGAGGTACAGCGGCTTCCGGTGATCCTCCCCGCCGACGGGGCCGCCACCCTCATCTTCGATCCCGTGAACGTCTCCCGGGAGCACACGCAGGGCGCCGTCCGCTTCGCCGAGGCGGACGAGTTGGTCCCGGACGACGTCTACCACTTCGTCCTGAGCCCCGGGCGCTCCATCGGGGTGCTCGTGCTGGACGCCGGCGGCCGGGCCGGGGCCTCCAGCCTCTTCCTCACCGAGGCGCTGGCGGTGTCGGAGCGCAGTGAGTTCGAGGTGACGGTCCGGGCCGGGACCGGGCCCTCCCCGTCCGACCTGGAGGAGGCGTCGGTGGTGGTGGTGAACGACCGGGCCCTGCCCGGCGGCGACGAGGCGGAGGCGCTGAGGGGTTTCGTGGAGGACGGGGGCGGGCTCCTGGTGGTCATGGGGGACCGCTTCCGCTGGCCCTCGGCGCTGGCGGACCTCCTCCCCGGGGCCTACACCGAGCCCGTGGACCGGCGCGACGGCCGGGGAGGGCGGCTGGGCTACCTGGACTACGATCACCCGGTCTTCGAGATCTTCCGGGGGCCCCGGAGCGGGGATTTCACCCGGGCCCGCTTCTTCCGGGCCAGGGACCTCCAGTCGGGGGACGACGCATCCGTGCGGGTCCTGGCCCGGTACGACGACGGCTCCGTGGCCCTCGCGGAGAAGTCCCTGGGGAAGGGGCGCATCCTGGCCTGGACCTCCACCCTGGATGCGTACTGGAACGACCTGGC
Source organism: Gemmatimonadales bacterium (assembly GCA_041309685.1). Lineage (GTDB taxonomy): Bacteria > Gemmatimonadota > Gemmatimonadetes > Longimicrobiales > Gaopeijiaceae > JBFYZD01. The sequence goes on from JBFYZD010000331.1 coordinate 6,309, forward strand.
CCAGCAGCCGGTCTTCCTTCCCTTCGCTCACCAGCTGGTGCGGTACGCCTCGGGCAGGGCGGAGGTGGTGTCGGCCTTCGCGGCGGGGCAGATCCTGAACCTCACCGATCCCACCGCCATGGCCACCGCCGGCCTGGAGGCGGTCCAGGAGGCGCTGGCCCAGGGGGAGGATCGGGTGGCCCTCACCCCCTCGGGGGAGACCCGGATCCTCTCGGGCGGGGACGGGTCCCACTATCTGCACCTGGATCGCCAGGGGGTGTACCAGCTCAGACCGCCGGGGGGATCCGACGTCCGCCCCCTGGCTGTGGCGGTGAACGTGGACCTGCGGGAGGCCGATCTCACTCCGTTGGACGTGGAAGAGGTGGTGGCGGCCATCTCGGCGGTCTCCTCGGAGGTGGAGGGGGCCCGCCGGGAAGGGAGCAGTGCCGTCCGCCTCCGGTCGGAGGACCAGGAGCGCCGGCAGTCCCTCTGGCGCTTCCTGCTGTTGGCGGCGGCGGTGTTCCTGGCGGTGGAGACGCTGGTCTCCAACCGGATTTCCAAGTTTGGAGGGAGGAGAGGGATCCATGCCGGATCGTAGACGTCCCATGAACCCCCGGGTCCTGCCCATCCTCCGGAGCGTCCGGGCCCGGTGGAGGCTCGGCCTGGTGCTCCGGGGCACGGCCGTCGTCCTGGGCACGGCCTTCGCCGCCTTCCTCCTGTCGGCTTATGGCCTGGAGGCCACGCGGTTCTCCCCCGGCGCCGTCACCGCCCTCCGTCTGGGGGCGTGGGGTGTGGCGCTGGCGGCCGCGGGGTGGTTCCTGGTGCGACCGCTCCTGCGGCGGGTCACGGACGACCAGGTGGCCCTGTACCTGGAAGAGCACGAACCCTCCCTGGAGGCCGCCATCCTGGGCGCCGTCGGGGTGGAGAGGAACGGGGCCTCGGCGGCCCCCTCTGCCTCCCCCGAGCTCCTGGACCGGCTGGTGGAGCGGGCGGTGGAGAAGGCCCGGGCGGTGGACTATGGCCGCGCCATCGACCGGCGGGGGCTCCAGTGGGGCTCCGGCTCCCTCTCCTTCGTCGTCCTGGCGGTCCTTCTCTTCCTCCTCCTGGGACCCTCCCACCTCCGCTATGGGATGACCGCCCTGGTCCTCCCCACCAGAGGAGCCGCGGAGGTGAGCCCCTATTCCATCTCCGTTCTCCCGGGGGACGTGACCCTGGCCCGGGGAGCGGACCAGCTCATCACCGCCGAGCTCAGGGGTTTCGATTCCGACCTGGTGTCTCTCTTCGTCCGGGGCGCCGAGGAGGACGGCCATCAACGCCTCTCCATGCTCCCCGCCGACAGCGGCCGCTTCGACCTCCTGGTCCTGAACCTGGTGGAGAGCACCGAGTACTTCGTGGAGGCCGACGGGGTCCGGTCTCCCACCTACACCATCGAGGTGGCGGATCTCCCCTACGTGGGCGAGATGACCCACACCTACGTCTTCCCGTCCTACACCGGCCTCGATCCCCGGGAGGTGGAGGACGCCGGGGACATCGCGGCCCTGGCCGGGACCCGGGTGGATCTGGCGATCGTTCCCACCATCCCCACTCCCGGAGGGCGCCTCCTGGTCAACAACTCCCTGGCCATGGAGCTCGCGCCGGGCCCCGACGGAACCCTCCTCGGCGAGATCGTCGTGGGGCGGGACGGGGTGTACCGCATCGAGCTGGCCCGGGAGGACGGGCGCATGGTGGAAGCCAGCCCGGAGTTCACCATCGACCTCCTCCCTGACCTTCCCCCCTCGGTGGCCATCTCCCGCCCCGGGCGGGACGCCGCCGCCAGCGCGGTGGAGGAGCTCTACGTGGAGGCCCGGGCCGACGACGACTACGGCGTCCGGGACCTCCGTCTGGTCTACTCGGTGAACGGAGGGGCGGAGGATACCGTCTCCCTCTTCCGGGGGGGCGCCGAGCCCCTGGGGGAGGTGTCAGCGGGCCACACCCTCTTCCTGGAGGAGTGGGAGCTGGACCCCGGGGACGTGGTGGCCTACTACGCCGTGGCCCGGGACAACCGGGCGGGAGAGGCCAGGGAAGCGCTCAGCGACATCTACTTCGTCAACATCCGCCCCTTCCGCAGGGACTTCCGGCAGGCGGAGCAGAACCAGCCACCCGGCGAGCAGGCCCAGGGCGAAGGCCAGCAGGGCCAACAAGGCCAGGGGAACAACAGTCTCTCGGAGCTTCAGAAGGAGGTGGTGGCTGCCACCTTCAACCTTCTCCGGGACCGGGAGCTCTACTCCCCCGAGGAGTTCAGGGAGAACGTGGTGAGCGTGGCCCTGGCCCAGGGCCGGGTCCGTGAGGAGGTGGCCAACCTCCTCACCCAGATGACGACCCGGGGGGTAGCGGCTTCCGACCCCCGCTTCCAGGAGATTGCCGAGCTCCTCCCCGTGGCGATCGCCGACATGGAGTCGGCCGAGGCCCTCCTCAGGGAGGAGCGGCCCAGAGAGGCTCTGCCTCCGGAGCAGCGAGCCCTGACGGTGCTTCAGAAGGCGGAGGAGACCTACGAGCGCACCGTGGGGCAACAACAGGGCAACCCGGGAGGGGGCGGTGGTGGTGGAGGTGGGGCCAGCGCCGAGGAGCTGGCGGACCTCTTCGAGTTGGAGCTGGACAAGCTCCAGAACCAGTACGAGACCGTCCAGCAGGGTGAGCGGCAACAGGCCGACCAGGAGGTGGACGAGCTCATGGAAAGGCTCAAGGAGCTGGCCCGGCGGCAACAGCAGGAGCTGGAGCGGCAGCGGAGCCGGACCGAGGCCCAGCAGGGAGGGGCCGGGGGTTCGGCAGGGGACGCCCAACGATCCCTGGCGGACGAAACCGAGGAGGCGGCCCGGCGGCTGGAGGAGCTCTCCCGGCAGACCGGGGACCAGCAGCTGGCCCAGACGGCCCGAAGGCTTCAGGACGCCGCCCGCTCCATGCGCCAGTCCGCCGCGAGCTCGGGGCAGAGCCGAGGGTTGGCCGATGCCACCACCGCCCTGGACGACCTGGAGGAGGCCCAGCGGCGGCTGGAGCGGAACCGGGAAGGCCGGGTGGAGGAGGGGATCCAGGATGCCCTGGATCGGGTGGACCGGCTGGCCCGAAGCCAGGAAGAGGTGAAAGAGGGGGTGGGGCGCCTTCCGGAAAACCCGGGGGATCGTGGCGACGAGGTCCAGCGCCTCCAGGAGCGCAAGGACGAGATGGTGCGGGAGACCCAGGCCCTGGAGAGCGACCTGGTGCGGATGCAGCAGGGGGCCCAGCGGGAGAGCCGGGAAACCGCCGGGGAGCTGGGGGAGGCGGTGGAGGTGATCCGGGAGGGGAAGCTCAAGGAGAAGCTGGCGTACTCCAAGGGGATGGTGGAGCAGCGGGACCGGGAGGTGGCGCTGGACTTCGAGGAGCAGATCGCCGAGGACATCGAGGCCCTGAGGCAGGCGGTGGGGGAGGCGATGGGCGCCTACCAGGGAACGCAGGCCGGGGGAGAGATGGCCGATGCCCTGGAACAGGCCCGGGAGCTGGTGAGGGGGACGGAGTCCCTGGATCGGCGGCTTCAGAACCGGGGGGACCAACAGGGAGAGGAAGGACAACAGGGGGGGCAGGATCCCCGAGGCCAGCAGGGTCAACAGGGTCAACAGGCTCAGCAGGGCCAGCCCGGCCAGCAGGGCGCGCGTCCGGGCCAGCCGGGGAATCGCCCCGGCCAGCCCGGTGATTCCACCGCCCGGGGCGCCGGCCAGGGAGGGGGGCGGGCCGGAGACTCCCTCGGTGCCCGGGAGAGGGAAGCCCGGATGCAGGGAGGCCCGCAGGGGGGGGCCACCCGGGGGGACCCGGAGCCCTTCACGGAGGAGGAGATCCGGCAGTTCACGCGCGAGTTCGCCCAACGGCTGGCCCAGGCCAGGGAGCTCCGGGAGACCCTGGAGGCCGAGGGGCGGGACACCCGGGAGCTGGAGGAGGCCATCCAGGCCCTGGAGGAGCTGGTGGCTCCGGAGAGCTACGGGGATCTTCCCCAGGTCGCCTTTCTCCAGGAGCAGATCCGGGAGAGCCTGAAGCGGGTGGAGTTCGTGCTGCGGCGGGAGGTGGAGGGAGAACGGCCCGGGCAGGCTGCCCTCACCGGCTCCGACGAGGTTCCCCCCGGGTTCCGCCGGATGGTGGAGGAGTACTTCCGGAACCTGGCCCGCCGCGGAGGTGGCGGGGGCTGAGCCAGCGCCACGGCCAGGAGAATGAGAAAGCGGGGGCCCCCGGTTCCGGGGGCCCCCGCTTCTCCTCCGGGAGCTACGCCCTCCGGAGCGCCTCCACCTCCGCCACCGTCTGGGGCTTGTGGGGGCCCAGGCGCCGGGCGCTGTCGGGGGTGATGAGGTAGTCCTCCTCGTTCCGCATTCCGCCGAAGCCCCGCCACCTGTCCAGCTCGGCGTAATCGATGAAGTCCCGGTGCCGCCCCTCGGCCTTCCAGAGGTCCATGAGCTGGGGAATGAAGTAGACCCCCGGCTCGATGGTAAGGACGAAACCCGGCTCCAGGGGGCGGGCCAGGCGGAGGGACTTCAGCCCGAACTGGGTGCTCTTCGCCTCCCCTGCATACCCCACGTACACCTCCCCCAGGTTCTCCATGTCGTGGACGTCCATCCCCATCATGTGGCCGATTCCGTGGGGCATCACCATGGCGTGAGCCCCCGCCGCCAGCGCCTCCTCGGTGTCGCCCTTCATGATCCCCAACCCCTTCATCCCCTCGAAGATGGCCCGGCACGCGGCGAAGTGGACGCTCCGGTTCGGCACGCCCGGGGCCAGGGTCGCCACGGCGGCGCCGTAGGCGGCGAGCACCACCTCGTAGACGGCCTTCTGCCGCTCGCTGAAGCTCGGGCTCACCGGGAAGGTGGAGGTGAGATCTCCGGCGTACCCCATGGCCGACTCGGCCCCGGCGTCCAGGATGAAGAGGTTCCCGGCGGCGAGGGTGTTCCCGTGGTAGTGGTTGTGTAGCGTCTGCCCGTTGATGGTGGCGATGACCGGGAAGGCCGGCCGCCCCCCGGACGCCAGGGCGATGCGCTCCACCTCCGCGGCGATCTCCATCTCCTTCATTCCGGGCCGGGCCATCCGGATTCCGGCCTCGTGCATGGCCACCGACACCCCCACCGCCATCTCGATCTCCGCCACCTCTTCCGATCCCTTGATGGCCCTCTGGTCCACCACGGCCCTGACCAGCTCCGCGGAGGCCTCCGCGGGAACCTCCTCGGCGGGAATCCCCAGGAGCTGGGAGAGCTGGATCTGGGTGTCGGACCGGTATGGGGGGAGGAAGTGGACGGCCCGGCCCGCGGATACGGCCCGGCCCAGAAGCTCCGCCAGCGCCGCCCGGGGACGCGTGTCGGACACCCCCACCCTCTCTGCCCTTTCCGCGATGGTGGGGAGATCCCCCATCCACACGATGTGGTCGATGGAGAGCTCGTCCCCGAAGACCGTGCAGGTCCCGGCGTCCACGTCCACCGCCGCCGCCAGCTCCGGCTGGTCCAGCCCGAAGTAGTAGAGGAAGGTGCTGTCCTGCCGGAAGGGGTAGCAGTTGTCGGCGTAGTTCATGGGGCTCTCGCCGTTTCCCGGGAAGAGGAGGAGCCCACCCTGGAAGCGGGAGGTGAGGGTGGCGCGGCGGGTGATGTAGATATCACGGGAGAACATGGGGGTCCGGCCTCGTCTGGATGGGGTTCGGCAAGCTTCGGACAGGTGAAGTATAGCCCCATCCCGCCGGCCCCCGCGACCGGCGGATGTCCCCTGAGGCGATCGGGCGGCCTACCGAACCGCCAGCCCCACCCCCAGCTCCAGGTATTCGTGCTTGACGGCCCGCTCGGTGACGCCCTGGGGGGACACCATGTCATAGTGCCCCACGTTCCAGTTCCCGAAGAAGGCCACGGAAACCACGCTGGCCACGGGAACCGT
>JBFYZD010000332.1:0-7194 GCA_041309685.1 Gemmatimonadales bacterium
CCGACGCCAGGTCAGAGAGGCCTCACGATTCTCGCCGGAGTCCCCATCACCAGAACCCCCGGCGGAACATCCCTGGTCACGGTGGCCTGGGCGCCCACCACCGATCCGGCCCCGATCGTGACACCGGAGAGGACGGTGGCGCCCATGTTGAGAACGGCGTTGTCTCCGATCCGCACAGGTTGGAAGACGTTCTCCGCCATGTGTTGGCCCTGGCCGGACCCGAAGGCGTGACGATGGGAGGTGATCAACGTATGCGGTCCGAGGCCCACGTTGGCGCCGAGGTCCACGCCCCCTGCGGCATAGATCACGGAATGGGCACCGATGAAGCAACCTTCCCCGCAGCGAAAGAAGCCGTCGGGCGCCCATTCCTCTCCGCAGTTGATGTAGACGCCCTCCTCGATCCGGGTCCCCTGTCCCAGGGAGAGACGCTGGGGCGCCCTCACGACCAGATCCTGGGCCAGGCTCGCGCCCGGGAACCGCCGCCGGATCTCCTCTACCTCCTCCCAACGCCCGAGTCCAGCCCTCAAGAAACGGAAGAGCTGTACGGTCCGCCGGATCGGATTCCTCATGCCAGGCCGTCCAAACGCCAGGGTGGGAAAACGGAGAAGCGCCGCTGCCCGGGTGCACAGGCAACGGCGCTTGGAAGAACGATCTCTCTCCCCCGGACGGCCGGCTTCAGGTTGGGACCCCCGCTTATGCGACAGCCTCCGCCTTCTTCACCGGGGCCTTCTTCACCCGCCCGGACCTGATGCAGTTGGTGCAGGCACGGATGCGGCGGTTGTTGCCGTCGGCGTCCTGGACCTTCACGGTCTGGAGGTTCGGCAGCCAGCGGCGCCGGGTCTTGTTGTTGGCGTGGCTCACGTTGTTCCCCGTGCCGGGGCCCTTGCCACACAGATCGCACACTCTGGCCATCGTTCTATCCCTTCAGATCCTTCGTGAAATCAACGGCTTCGCGACGCCCCTCCCGGGACGGGCGCCGAAACCCTCTCAGTTCCCGCCCGACCCGGACCCCTCTCCCCCCCCGGCCGGGGAGGCCACGATGGAGGAGGCCTCCAGGAAGGGAGACCCCACCGCGAACTCCGCCACGATCTTGTCCCCCTCGCTGGCGAAGGCGCCGTTCGCCTCCCAGGCCGCCAGCACGGAATCCGTCATCATGTGGACAGAGCCCAGGATGGTCACAAGGCTCTCGACCCGGACTTCGGTGCCCGCCGCCAGGACCTCCGGGCCCATCTTCACCAGGAAGGGACGATCATCGGGGCCCATCCAGAAAGCCTGGCTTCCCAGCCGGCTGGACACCCGAGCGCCCGTCACCTCCACCGTCTGATCCAGGTAGGTGGCGGGACCCGAGAGGAACGCCTCGGAATCCAGGATGGCCGTGGCCCCTGGGCCCGCCTCCCCCGGCTGCTCGACGATGGCGACCTCCGTGGGCTGGGCCGTCACGTTGAGCCAGTAGAGGAAGCCACCCACGACCAGAAACGCCAGGATCATGAGGGGGAGGGAGAGATTCTCGGCAAACCCTCTGCGGGACCCCAAGCTGGCCATGTTCCTTGTCCCTTTCTCTCTATTCTGAGCTCTTTTCCACCAACTCGATGAGGGCCATCTCTGCCGCGTCGCCTCGCCGGGTCCCGAGCTTGAGGATCCGGGTGTAGCCTCCGGGCCGCCCGGAGAACCGGGGACCTATGTCGCTGAACAGCTTACCCAGGACCTCCGGGTCCGAGATCTTCTCCGCCGCGAGGCGGCGAGCATGAAGATCCCCCCGTTTCGCCAGGGTGATCATCCGCTCCGCGAAGGGGCGGAGCTCCTTGGCTTTGGCCGTGGTCGTCTCGATCCGCCCGTGGCGGAAGAGCGAGGTGGCCATGTTCCGGAGAAGCGCCTTCCTGTGGGCGGCCGTCCGGTTCAGCTTCCGGCCCTTAATCCGATGTCGCATCGACCGCGTCCTAACCTAGGGCTTGGGGTTCCATCTGCCTAGAGTCCCCGGGCGCCGAAAGGGGCCCAGGGACGCCCACGTCTCGCGGGGGCGCCTACTCCTCGGCGCTCTCGCTGGCGGCGGCCTTCTCCTCCACGAAGAAGAGCCGCCCGCCCTCGCCTTCCTCCAGCATCATGCCGAAGCGGAGGCCGTGCTCCTCCAGGAAGTCGCTGATCTCCTTGAGGGACTTCTTTCCGAAGTTCTCGATGCCCAGCATCGCCTCCTCGGTGCGCTGGACCAGGTCCCCCAGTGTCTGGATGTCTTCCTTCTGGAGGGAGTTGCGGGACCGGACGCTCAGCTCCGCCAGGTCCTCGATGGGGCGGTGGAACAGGTCCTGGAGGCGCTCCGGTACCGGGACCGCGCCCACGGGAGCCGCCTGCGGAATGCCGCCCTGGCCGAAGTAGAGCATGTATCCCATCTGGTTCCGAACCAGCTCCGCGGCGTAACGCACCGCGGACTCCGGATCCACCGAGCCGTCCGTCTCCACCACCAGCGTCAGGCGGTCGAAGTCCGTGCGCTGCCCCACCCGGGTCTCCTCCACCGTGAAATTGGCCCGCCGAACCGGATTGTAGATGGCGTCCACCCGGACCAGGTCCACGGGAGCGCCCCGGGGAAGCTGGTGCTGGTCGGCCAGGACGAATCCCCGGCCCTTGTTCACCATCAACTCGATATGGAGGTCACGGTCCTCCTCGAGGGTGAGGATGTGGTGGCCAGGATCGAGGATCTCCACCGAGGCCGGAGCGTTGATCATGCCGGCGGTCACGGAGCCTGCCGCCTGGGCGTGAATCACCAGGGTGGCTTCCTCCACGTCCTTGTCCATCCGCAGCACCAGGGCCTTCAGGTTCTGGATCACCTGGTGGACGTCCTCTACCACCCCCGGGATGGTCTGATGCTCATGCACCACGCCATCGATCCGGAAAGCCCACACCGCCGCGCCCCTCAGGGAGGAGAGCAGGACTCGCCGCACGGGATTGCCCAGGGTGTACCCGAACCCGCGCTCAAGGGGCTCAATGATGAAATGGCCCGACCTTCCATCCTCGGAGATCTTGGCGACCTCCACCCGCTCGGGAAGCACCAGCCCGGTCAGATCTAACTCCACCGTACCCTCCGTACCTTATGAGGCATGAACAGCCGGAAAACGCTCTGGGATGGGCGCCCCGGACCCGCAAACCGCGGGCCCGGGTCCCGCAGATTACTTGGAGTAGAGCTCCACCACGAGCTGCTCCTGGACGGCCAGGGGGATATCCTGCCGCGTGGGCCTGCGGAGCATCCTCCCGACACGGTTCTTCTCGTCCAGGGCCAGCCACTCCATGACGTCCGGCCGCGTCCGGGAGCCCAGGCTCTCCTCGATGGAGCCCATCTGCCGGGACCTGGACTTGACCGCGATCTCGTCCCCGGGGGCCACCTGGAAGCTGGGAACATCCACGATCCGGCCGTTCACCTCCACGTGCCGGTGCCGAACCAGCTGCCGGGCCGAAGCCCGGCTGGCAGCGAACCCCATCCGGAAGACGATGTTGTCCAGCCGGGACTCCAGCGCGATGATCAGGTTGTCGCCGGTGATTCCGGGCTGGACCGCGGCCTTTTCGAACAGGTTCCGGAACGGCTTCTCCGCCAGGCCGTAGATCCGCTTCACCTTCTGCTTCTCCCGAAGCTGGCCGGCGTAGTCCGACTGCTTCCGGCGGCGGGCCTGTGCGGGTCCGTGCTGCCCCGGCGGGTACGCCCGCCGCTCCACCGGACACTTCTCGGTGTAGCACTTCACGCCCTTCAAGAAGAGCTTCTGGCCCTCCCGGCGGCAGAGCTTGCAAGCTGGTCCCGTGTAACGTGCCATCCCTTCCCTCGTTCCTCTCTATGCCTGGACGACGTGCGTCATTGCCGGAATCCTCCGGCCCCGAGCCTCAGACCCGGCGCTTCTTGGGCGGCCGGCATCCGTTGTGGGGCAGAGGGGTGACGTCCTGGATGGACTTGATGTGGAGCCCGGCGGCGGCGAGGGCCTGGATGGCGGATTCCCGCCCCGAGCCCGGCCCCTGCACCCGCACGCTCACCCGCCTCACCCCCAGGGCCACGGCCTCACGCCCGCACTGCTCCGCGGCCACGGTGGCGGCAAAGGGTGTGGACTTCTTCGAGCCCTTGAAGCCCGCCTTCCCGGAGGTGGACCAGGTGACGACGTTCCCCGACGTATCGGCGATGGTGACCAGGGTGTTGTTGAAGGTCGCGGAGATATGGGCGATCCCTTCGGCCTCCACCACCTTCCTGGATTTCTTCGTTCGGACAGTTTTCGGTTTTGCCACGCGTCGCCTTCCTTGGTCCCTTTGACTCAGGTCCTCACGGAACTGGAAACGAAGGCGGGGGGGATGCCTTTCGGATCCGACCCCGCCCCCGGAACACTCCTACTTCTTGGGCGCCCTCTTCTTCCCGGCGATGGGCCGCTTGGACCCCTTGTGCGTCCGGGCATTGGTGTGGGTGCGCTGACCCCGCACCGGGAGCCCCCGCCGGTGCCGCAGGCCCCGGTAACACCCGATGTCCATGAGACGCTTGATGTTCATGGACACTTCGGTTCGAAGGGACCCCTCGACCTTGAAGTTGCTTTCGATCTCCTTCCGGAGGAGGTTGATCTCCTCGTCGGAAAGGTCCTGGGTCCGGCGGTCGGGACTCACCCCACACGCCCCCAGGATCTGCACGGCCCGAGGCCGCCCGATCCCGAAGATGTAGGTAAGGGCAACCTCGACGCGCTTTCCCCGGGGAAGATCAACACCCGCAATACGTGCCATCAGATCGTCTCAGCAGTTGCTCGATACCGGATTGGAAGCCTGCGCCACGAGTTGGCGCAGAACCTCAGCCCTGGCGCTGCTTGTGGCGGGGATTCCGTTTGCAGATCACCCGCACCACGCCCCGGCGACGGATGATCTTGCAGTGCTCACAGATCGGCTTGACGCTCGCTCGTACCTTCATGGGAATCACCCCGGTTCGTTGATTACAGAGCTATGAACTATAACTAGGATGTGACAGTTCCTCAAGACAGCTTCAGAGGCCCCGGAAGCACCCGGTAGCCCTCGGGAACGGTCCCCGTAAGGACCATCGGCCCGTTGGCCGTCACCGCGATCGTGTGCTCGAAGTGGGCCGAGGTGGAGCGGTCGGCGGTGACGACCGTCCACCGGTCATCCAGCGTCGCGATCCGGTCCGTTCCGGCGCCGAGCATGGGCTCGATGGCCAGGACCATCCCCTCCATGAGGGGCGGCCCATGCCCCGGCCGGCCCACATTGGGCACCTGGGGTTCCTCATGGACCTCCCTCCCCAGCCCGTGGCCCACGAGATCCCTGATGATCCCGTACCCCGTCCCCGCCACCCTCTGCATGACAGCGGCGCCGATGTCGCCCACGTGGTTGCCCACCACGGCCGCCTCCAGCGCCTTGTAGAGGGACTCCTCCGTCACCGTCATGAGCCTGCGGGCGTCCTCGCTGATCTCCCCTACCGGGTAGGTCCAGGCGGAATCCGCCACCCACCCGTTCAGCCGCACCCCCACGTCGATGGAAAGGATGTCTCCCTCCTTCAGCCGCCGTTTGAAGCTGGGGATCCCGTGGACCACCTCCTCGTTCACCGAGGTGCAGACACTCCCCGGGAAGCCGTAGAGCCCCTTGAAGGCGGGCTCGGCCCCGTCGTAGGAGCAGATGAAAGCGCCAGCGAAGCGGTCCAGCTCCCCGGTGGTTGCCCCCGGCTGCACCCGGGGCCGAACCTCCCTGAGGAAGTCCGCGATGATCCTCCCGCTCCGGGCGACAAGCTCGATCTCTCGCTCCGTCTTCAGTTGGATCACGGGCTAACCATCCTCCTGGCGGGAAGGCCCCGGCACGGGGGCCGGGCGGCCCTAGAGGGCCGCCCGGATCCCCTCCTGGATCTCCTCCACCGACCCCTCCCCCGGAATCCGGGCCAGGATCCCGGCCCGGCCGGAGTAGAACTGGATCAGGGGCTCGGTCTGCGCCCGATAGACATTCAGGCGGTTCTGGACGGTCTCAGGGTTGTCGTCGGGGCGGTGGACCAGGGCAGCGCCGCACTTGTCGCAAACCCCCTCCCGGGCGGGGGGATTCATGAACACGTTGAAGACCGACCCGCACTGGGGGCAGCTCCGCCGCCCAGCGATCCGCTTGACCAGGACATCGTCGTCGGCTTCCAGGACCACGACCTTGTCCACCCGCCGGCTCAGCTCCTTCAGGGCGCCATCCAGGGCCTCGGCCTGGGGCACGGTCCTGGGAAAGCCGTCAAAGACGACCCCCTTTCCCGCCGGGAGCCCCGCCAGGGTGTCCTTCACCATGGCCACGATGAGGGAGTCCGGCACCAACTCCCCGGCGTCCATGTACTTCTGGGCTTCCTGGCCCAGGGGGGTCCCCTCCCGCCGGTTGGCCCGGAGGATGTCCCCGGTGGCCATGTGCCTCCAACCCTTCCCTTCTGCCAGAAGGACCCCCTGGGTGCCTTTGCCTACACCAGGGGGACCCAGGAGAATCACGTTCATGGCACTCTCCGTCGGATCGGCCGCTCGGGCCCTTCGCGTGAACGATGCGCCGACTCGGCCCTTCCCTGACGGAACGGCCGAACCGGCCGGCTACATGTAGCGCCCTCTTCCCCGCATCTTCACCCGGCCCTTCTTCATGAACCCGTCGTAGTGCCGCAGCAACAGGTGCTGCTGAGCCTGCTGGACGGTGTCCAGGGCCACACCCACCACGATCAGGAGCCCGGTGCCCCCGAAGAAGAACGTCTGGATGTTGAAGATGTCGAAGATCCAGAAGGGGAGCAGGGCGATGAGCGCCAGGTAGATGGACCCGGGCAAGGTCACCCTGGTCAGGACCCGGTCGATGTATTCGGCGGTCCGGGCCCCGGGCTTCACCCCGGGAATGAACCCGCCCTGCTTCTTCAGGTTCTCCGCCAGGTCCACGGGGTTGAAGATGATGGCGGTGTAGAAGTAGGAGAAGAAGATGATCAGCACCGCGTAGGTGATGTAGTAGATCGTGGTCTGGGGTTGGAACAGATCCGCGATCTCCCGGAGAAAGCCACCACCGGAGGTGAAGGCCGAGAGCGTTCCGGGCACGACGATGAAAGCCTGGGCGAAGATGATGGGCTTGACCCCGGAGTAATTGATCCTCAGGGGGATGAAGCTCTTCTGCCCCTCCTGGATCCGACCCCGCCCCACCACCTTCCGGGGGATCTGGACCGGGATCTTGCGGGCGCCCATGGTCATGGCG
>JBFYZD010000333.1:0-4053 GCA_041309685.1 Gemmatimonadales bacterium
TCGACCTCTTCTCCCGTGGCCGTCCGCCAGTAGAACAACCCGACCGGGTCCGGCACGCTTCCGTCGCGCCAGGCCAGCAGATCTCCCACGAGGAGGTTCTCCAGGTGTGCGCCTCGGGGCTCGCCTCCTCCCGCCAGACGAAGAGCGAGACCCGTGTCGGACCAGTAGACTTTCGGCGTCTTGATCAGCCGTTTGGTCCGGTTGGCGGAGTAGGCGGGGAGGCGGACCAACTGGTACGAGGCCTCCAGCAGGTTGAGCCAACGATGCACGGTCGGCTGGGGAAGCTGGACATCCCGGCCCAGCTCGGTCTGGTTGGTGAGTTGACCCAACCTGAGGCAGGTGGCTCCCAGGAGGCGGCGGAAATCCACCAGGTTGGCGATGGAGGATAGATCCTGGAGATCCCGCTCCAGGTACGTGCGGATGTAGCCGTCGAACCAGACTGCCCGGTCCGCTGGGTCGGTTTGCGCCACGGCCGGCACCGGGTACCCCCCCCGTCTGGCCTCCATGCGCCAGTCCGCCGGCGCCGCGTCGGCGTCCGCCAGGATCTCGGGCCAGGTCTCCCACGGGTTCTCGAACAGCTCCACCCACACCCCACAACTCCCCTGCCCCAGCCGCTCCTTCCGGGTCATGGGCCAGAGGGAGAGGTATCCGGCGCGCCCGGCCAGGGTCTCGGAGATGGCCCGCAGGAGCAGCAGGTTCGCCGAGCCGGTAAGAACGAAGCGGCCCGGCCGTCGGTCCCGATCCACGGCCCGCTTCACGGATGCAAGGAGCTCAGGCGAGCGTTGGACCTCGTCGAGGATCAGGGGGCCGGGGCGTTCCACCAACTCCTCGGGAGCCGTCTGGACCAGCGCACGGACATCCAGGTCGTCCAGCGTATGGTAAGCCCGCCGTCCCGGAAGCAGCTCCCTTACCAGGGTGGTCTTCCCGGTCTGTCGAGCGCCGGTCACGACCACCACCGGCATCGCCCTGGCCACCCTCAGGACGGCCGGGACCAGGTATCGCGGCAGCGGATCTGAGGTATCATTCATGCCATGAATGATAATCATTCACACGGGAATCAGCCACCCTCTTCCTCTTACCGGCCGAACCAGTACGTCGCCTTGAGTGTGGTGAGGAACAGCGTCGCCGTCTCGACGTGGCCGAACACGTAGCGGTTGCCGTTGAACGAGGTCGCCGTGGGGTCCTCCACCACCGGGTCGCCGGAACTGCTTCTTCAGGCGCCCGACGAAGTAGTCCGTGAGAGGCTCCACCACCTGGGTGCTCTCCGGTCCGCCGTTCGCGCCGGTGTAGCGGGCCTGCTCCCTGACGGTGAGCATGATAACGCCTGCCGTGACACGGACCTTTTTCGATTCCGAGATGTTGCTCGAGGAGTTCCTCAAGCCTCTGGGCGTCACCCGATCCGCGTTTGCCGGCAGCCTGGCTGACCGTTTCCCTACCTGGGTCGCGAACTGGAGGGGCGATCGCCGGCCATGACCTCCAGGGCGGCTGCGGCGGCCCGGGCGTAGCTCCGGTCCATGACCTCGCCGAGACTCTCCCGGCCCCGCCAGAAGGGGAAGCCTCCCAGCCGCTGGGCCAGCGCCGCGCCGGACTCGGCTCCAGCGCCCACGCCTGGCGGCTGCGGGGCGTCTCCCCCGGCGGCCGCACGCCAGAACCGCTCGGGGTCGGAGGGAAGCGGCTCCGGCCTGGGAGGGGAGGGGCGGCTCGCCGGACGGCCTCCCCGTTTCGCGGGGGACTCCGCCTTGGGCTTGGACCTGGCCCTGGGCCTGGGCTTGACGGCCCCCTCCCCCATGAGCTCCATCAACCCCTCCCGGCTCATCCCCCGCAGCTTGAAGATGAGGAAGGGGTCGCGGTCGAACTCCTCCCCCAGCAGGAAATACACGGCGGCGATGTGCTTGCAGGGGTTGGACCAGTCGGGGCAGGAGCACTCCGTCTTCAGGTCCTTGCTGAGGGAAGGGAAGAGCGTGACGCCGGCGGCCCGGAACACCTCCTCCACCTCCTGGGGGATCTCCCCGGCCAGGAGCTTGGCGGCGTAGAGGGCCTCCTCTCCCAGCCGCGTGGCCACCTTCTTCCACTGCGCCGCGGTGAGGGTCGTCACCCCGATCACCACGTCGTAGGGGCGGGGCCGGGAGCCCTGGACCTTGGCGGTGACCTTGCCCTCCTGGATGCGGATGTCCGTCACCTGCCCCTTCCGGGCGTAGCTGCGCCCCCGGGCCAGGCGGGCTCCGATGTTGAAGCTCTCCAGCACCTCCACCCAGCGCCGGGCCCACCAGCTCGCGCCGAAGGCGCCCCGCTGGCTCCGGGCCTTGATGCCGCCCTTGGCCGGACGGGGCACCGAGGGGGGAGGGAACCAGGAGCCGTAGGAGTAGGACCCGAAACCGCCTCGCCTCGCCATCTCACTCTTCCATGGCTTCGGCCCGCAGGGCGAAGACCCTGCGCAGCTCTTCGTTGGACATCTCCGTGAGCCAGGCCTCCCCGGTGCCCACCACCCGGGAGGCCACCCCCTTCTTGGCCTCGATCATCTCATCGATGGCCTCCTCCATGGTCCCGGCGCACAGGAGCTTGTGGACCTGCACCTTGCGCGTCTGGCCGATGCGGAAGGCCCGGTCGGTGGCCTGGTCCTCCACGGCGGGGTTCCACCAGCGATCGAAGTGGAAGACGTGGTTGGCCCGGGTGAGGTTGAGCCCCGTGCCGCCGGGCTTGATGGAGTTGTTGTAGTGGGGCGGGCCGGCCTTGCCCTGGAACTCCTCCACCATGCGGTCCCGGCGCTTCTTGGCCACCCCGCCGTGGAGGAAGGGGACCTCCCGGCCGAAGCGCTCCTGGAGGTGGCGCTTGAGGATCTCCCCCATCTCTGTGAACTGGGTGAACAGCAGGGCGCGGTCGTCCACCGAGAGCGCTTCTTCCAGCATCTCGGTCAGGCGGGCGAGCTTGCCCGACCGGCCGGCAATGGCGGAGCCGTCCCCCAGGAAGTGGGCGGGGTGGTTGCACACCTGCTTGAGCTTGGAGAGGGTGGCCAGGACCAGCCCCTTGCGCTGGATCCCCGCGGCTCCCTCCAGCGCCTCCTCCGTTTCCTTCACCACCGCCCGGTAGAGGGAGGCCTGCTCCCGGGTGAGCCCGCAGTAGACCTTCATCTCCTGCTTGGGCGGAAGGTCGGCGATGATGGACCGGTCGGTCTTCATGCGCCGCAGGATGAAGGGCCCCGTGATCCGCCGCAGCCGATCGGTGGCGCCGGGGTCCCGCTGGGCCTGGATGGGCAGGAAGAAGCGGCGGCGGAAGTCGGCCTGTGTGCCGAGCAACCCCGGGTTGAGGAATTCCATCAGGGACCAGAGGTCCCCCACGTGGTTCTCCACCGGGGTGCCCGTGAGGGCCAGGCGGTACTCGGCGGCGAGGGAGCGGGCGGCCCGGGCCTGGTGCGTCTCGGGGTTCTTGATGTTCTGGGCCTCGTCCAGGATCACGCCGGCCCATTCCACCTTCTCCAGGTGGGCGCGGTCCCGGTGCAGGAGGGCGTAGGTGGAGACCACCAGGGCGTGCTTGCGGGCGGCCCGGGCGAAGGCGGCGCCCTTGCTCCGGCCCAGCCCGTGGTGCACCAGCACCGGGAGGCCGGGGGTGAAACGGGCCGCTTCCCGCTCCCAGTTCCCCACCACCGAGGTGGGGCACACCAGGAGCACGGGCCTCTTCTCTCCCCGCCACCGGTCCCGGAGCACCAGCGCCAGCGCCTGGATCGTCTTGCCCAGCCCCATGTCGTCGGCCAGGCACCCCCCCAGCCCCAGCTCCCGGAGGAAGGCGAGCCAGGCGTAGCCCCGGAGCTGGTAGGGGCGGAGGGTCCCGTGGAAGGACTCGGGAACGGGCTCGTCGGCCAGCGCACGGCTCCCCTGGAGGCGCTGGCCCGCCTGAAGGCGCCCCTGGTGCGGGTGCGGGGGCAGTGGGTGGAGGTCACGGGCCAGGACATCCGCACGGCGCTGGAGAGCTGGAAGCGGAAGGGGACCACCCGCACCACGGTGGGGGGGGCCATCCGCATGGCTTTGGGCGCCGATTCCACCCCGCTGGAGCTGGACG
>JBFYZD010000334.1:0-12956 GCA_041309685.1 Gemmatimonadales bacterium
ATCTTGGGCCATCGCCGGCCGCTGGCGTTACCGGATCGAAAAAAGGCCCGTCCTTTCGTCACCTGTCCCGCCCCCGGTTGCCAGCCGTCGACTCCCTTCCATACAATAGGACGTCCCACCCGATTCAAGGACGCCGGAGAGTCACCCCAACCCCTGGAGCCGCCACCGAGGGCCCGTGTCTTTCGTTCACCTCCACACCCACTCCGAATACTCCCTCCTGGACGGGGCCAACCGGATCTCGGACCTGATCCGCCGGGCCAAGGAGTTCGAGATGCCGGCCCTGGCCCTCACGGACCACGGCTGCCTATTCGGGGCCTGGACCTTCCAGAAGGCCGCCCGGAAGGCGGGGGTGAAACCCCTCATCGGGATGGAGGCCTACGTGGCCCCGGGAAACCGGCGGGAGCGGGGCCGGGCGGGGCAGGGGGAGCGGGCCTACTACCACCTGGTCCTCCTGGCCCGGGACCCGGAGGGTTACCGGAACCTCGTGAAGCTCTCCTCCATCGGGTACACCGAGGGCTTCTACGTCCGCCCCCGGATCGACCGGGAGGTGCTGGCGCGCTATTCCCGGGGGCTCATCGTGAGCTCGGCCTGCATGGCGGGGGAGGTGGCCCGTCACCTCCTGGCCGACAACCCGGAGGGCGCCCGGGAGGCGGCGGAATGGTACGCCAACACCTTCCCCGACCGATACTACCTGGAGGTCCAGGCCCACGAGACCGACGGACAGGCCAGGCTCAACGCCGGGATCTTCCGGCTGGCCGGCGAGCTCGGGCTCCCGGTGGTGGCCACCAACGACGCCCACTTCCTCCAGAAGGACGACCACAAGGCTCACGACGTGCTCCTGTGCATCGGGCTGGGGAAGGACCTGTCCGACCCCAACCGGATGCGCTACGACGAGGGCCTCTACTTCAAGTCTCCCCAGGAGATGGCGGCCTTCTTCCCGGACCATCCCGAGGTCCTGGAGAACACGCTGAAGATCGCCGAGGAGGTCGGGCTGGAGCTCAAGAAGCAGATCCGGCTCCCGGAATTCCCCCTTCCCAGGGAGTACACCGACCCCAACGACTACCTGGTCCACCTGGCCGCCCGGGGAGCCAAGGGGCGCTTCGGCGATCCCCTTCCCAAGCACATCAGGGAGCGGCTGGACTACGAGCTGGAAGTCATCGTCGAGACGGGATATGCCGGATACTTCCTCATCGTCTGGGACTTCATCGATTGGGCCCGGCGTAATGGCATACCCGTGGGACCCGGCCGGGGCTCAGCGGCCGGGTCCCTTGTGGCCTACGCCCTGGGCATCACCAACATCGACCCCCTGGAGTTCGACCTCCTCTTCGAGCGTTTCCTCAACCCGGAGCGGGTCTCGATGCCGGACATCGACATCGACTTCTGCTTCGAGCGCCGGGGAGAGGTGATCGAATACACCCGCCAGAAGTACGGGCGGGAGGCGGTGGGCCAGATCATCACCTTCGGGACCATGAAGAGCCGGGCGGTGATCCGGGACGTGGGGCGGACGCTGGGCTTCGAGCCCGGGGAAACCGACAAGATCGCCAAGCTCATCCCCAACGCCTCGGGCTCGGCCTTCACCGTGCAGGAGGCTCTGGAGAAGATCCCGGAGGTGGCCGCCCTCTACAAGCAGGACGAGCGGCACCGCCAGCTCTTCGACTACTCCAGGACGCTGGAGGGGCTCAGCCGTCACGCTTCGGTCCACGCCGCCGGCGTGGTCATCGCCCCGGGGCCCCTGGACGACTACGTCCCGGTATGCATCCAGCAGGGCGGAAACGGCAACGGTGGGGGAAACGGCGGGAACGGGGACGAGGCGGTGGTCGTAACCCAGTACGACATGAACTTCCTCGAGGACCTCGGGATGCTCAAGATGGACTTCCTGGGCCTCAAAACCCTCACGGTGATCCATGATGCCGTGGAGGCGGTGAAGTCCCGGTTGGGAGCGCTGAAGCACCCGGTGACCGGTGAGGCCTACCCGTCCATGGAAGACGTCCCCCTGGACGACCCCGCGGTCTACGCCATGCTCGCCCACGGGGGTACCTCGGGGATCTTCCAGTTCGAGTCCTCCCTGGCCCTGGACAAGCTCCGGGCCATGCGCTGCGACCGCTTCGAAGACCTGGTCGCCACCAACGCGCTCATCCGCCCGGGGCCCCTGGACTCCGGCATGGCGGACATCTATATCCGCCGGAAGCTGGGGCTGGAGCCGGTACGCTACCCCCACCCCGACCTGGAGCCGATCCTGGAGGCCACCTACGGGATCATCGTCTACCAGGAGCAGGTGATGCTCATCGCCAACGTCCTGGCGGGCTTCACCCTGGGGGAAGCCGACGTCCTCAGGAAGGCGGTGGGGAAGAAGATCCCCGAGCTCATCCGGGAAGAGCTGGGGAAATTCAAGGAAAAGGCTCGGGCCCGAGGGGTGGACCACCAAACGGTGGAGGACCTCGCCACCCAGATCGAGACCTTCGGTCGATACGGCTTCAACCGGAGCCACTCCGCAGCCTACTCCCTCCTCTCCTACCAGACCGCCTGGCTGAAGACTCACTATCCCGCCGAGTTCATGGCGGCACTCCTCTCCTCGGTCCTGGACAAGACGGACGACGTGGTGAAGTACATCGGGGAGTGCCGGGAGCTGCACCGGCACCTTCCCGGGGTGACGGACCCCCTGGAGGTCCTCCCCCCCGACTTGAACGAGTCGGGTTGGAAGTTCACCGTGGTGGGTGAGAACCAGATCCGCTTCGGGCTGGGGGCGGTGCGGGGGGTGGGGGCGGGAGCCGTGAGCTCCATCCTCCGGGCCCGTGCGGAGAAGGGTCCTTTCACCTCTCTCTTCGACTTCCTGGGGAGAATCGACGTACGGCTGCTGAACAAGCGGGCGGCCGAAGCCCTCATCGCCGCCGGTGCCCTGGACGCCTGCGGCCACCGGGCCCAGCTCCTGGCGGGGCTGGATGCCGCGTACTCGGAGGTCCAGGCGAGGCAGGCTGAAGAGGCTGCCGGCCAGGGGTCGTTGTTCGGAGGGGAGGACGCCTCCGTGCGCCGCCCCGAGCCGGCCCTGCCGGAGGTTCCGGCCTGGCCCGAAGGCGAGCGCCTGACCCGTGAGAAGGAGGCCCTGGGGTTCTACATCTCCGGGCACCCCCTGGACCGGTTCCGGCCGGTGGTGGAGGCCTTCGCTCCGGTCACCACGACCAATCTCAAAGCCTTTCAGGGTCAGCCGGTCGAGCTGGCCTGCGTGGTGACCTCCGTCTCCCGGCAGATCTCCCGCCGGGACAGCACCGAGTGGGGAAAGCTCCTGGTGGAGGACTTCGCCGGGACCGCCACCGTCCTGGCCTTCAAGGACGCGTGGCAGCAGAGCAAGGCGATCCTGGCGCAGGACGCCGTGGTCCTGCTCCGGGGAAAGGTCAGCTCACGGGAGCGGGACGAGGAGGACCCTCCGCTGTTCCTGGACGGGGCCGAGTTGCTGGAAGGCGTGCCCGCCTCGGGGCGGCTGGCGATCCAGATCGAACTGGGGTTCGGGGAGATGCCCGGGAAGGATGCCTTCGGCCTGGCCAGGAAGGTCCTGGCCAGCCATCCCGGGGTCGCGCCGGTGGAGGTCCTGGTCCAGACGGGCAATGGCCTGGGCGCCCCCCGCCTCCGCTCCCGCTCCCTTCGTGGGGACCCGAGCCCCGAGACTCTCAGGGCGCTGGAAAAGCTCTTCGGGGCCGCTCACGTTCGCCTGGTGAGAAGGCCTGAGACTCCCCTCCCCGAGCGGTGATCCCGCCGGGCCCCTCCCCCGTTCCCCCCTCAGTTCCCGATCACCTGGATGGTGTCCAGGCCCAGGCGCACCTTGAGCCAGGCCGAAAGCTGAGTCTGTTCCTGGGTCCGGAGCGACCGGGGCGTACCCATCCGCCACGCCACCAGGACCGTGGGGATCGTGTCCAACGCGTACCCCAGGGTCACACCGGCCGAGTCCTGGGTCTCCCGGGCCTGCACCACCCTTCCAAAGGAGAGCCGCTCCACCCCGGGGTGCTGGACCGCGACCTCCCGGGTGATCTGCTCCACGGGAATGGTATCCCGGGTGAAGGCCGCGAGGGTGGCCTCCAACTCCAGGATCCGGCGCTCCCGCTCCCCCAGGGCCGCGGCCTGCCGCTCATAGAGATCCTGAACGATCCCCACCCGAAGCTCGCTGGACAGGCGCCCGATCTCACCGGCCAGATCTTCCGGCTCGTGCAAACGCAGGACGGTGCGCCGGAGTCCCGCCGCAGCCATCCGGGACTCGAGCTGCGCCCGGAGACCGGAAGGGAGAGAGCTTCCGGTGAGGAAGACCTCGACCACCGAGAGGGTGTCGGAGTACTGGAAGCGCTGGCTGAGCACGTTCGTTCCCGGGATCCCGCTCAGGTTCTGGGCCACGAAATCGTTGGCACGCTTCAGGAAGAGGCTCTCCTTCACCACCCCGAAAAGGACCCAGGCGCTGGGAATGAGGACGATGGTGACGAAGAAGGCGATCCTCAGGCGAACCCTCCGGCGGGCGGCATCGTCCATGAACTCCACGAAGGGGAAGCGGAGGTAGCGGACCACGGCCACGGTGGCGGTGGCGATGAAGATGGAGTTGAGGGCGAAGAGGTAGAACGCTCCGAAGAAGTAGGACCAATTCCCGTGGGCCAGCCCGTACCCCGCCGTGCACAGGGGGGGCATGAGGGCGGTGGCGATGGCCACGCCCGGGATGACGTTCCCCCGGTCCCGCCGGGAGACACTCACGATCCCCGCCACCCCACCGAAGAGGGCGATGGCCGCGTCCAGGATGGTGGGCCGGGTCCGGGCCAGAAGCTCCGGTTGGGCCACGTCCAGCGGGGTGACCAGGAAGTACAGGGTGGAGGTCACCAGCGCCACCAGTGTCATCACCACGAAGTACCGGACCGCCCGCCGCAGGTTGGGGAGGTCGTTCATCCCCACCGAGAGACCCATCCCCAGGATGGGCCCCATGAGGGGGGAGATGAGCATGGCGCCGATGATGACGGCGGCGGAGTTGACGTTCAGCCCGATGCTGGCGATGAAGATCGAACAGACCAGGACCCAGACGTTGGGCCCCTGGAAGACCATGTCCTTGTGGATGGTCTCGACGGTCCCTTCGAAGTTCGCCTCCCGCCGGATATCCAGGGTGCGGCTGAGGAAGCGCCGGACTACTGCCAGCACGGTGAGGAATGCCTTCCGGGTCCTCCAGGCCCTGCGGTGCGGACTCTCCCCGGCTTCGGGCTGCCCCCCGGGCCGGCCGCCACCGGCGCCGGGCTCCCTCATGGGCCGCTCAGGGCCCTGGTCCCTCTTCTCCATCCTTCCCTTCCTCCGTTGGGGTGTGCTCGGGGGAAACATGCGCGCCCCCGGGGGCGGAGCGTCAAGGGCCCCGTAGGTCGGCCTGAAGTCCCCCGGCCCCTCCGCCGTATTCGGGGAGAGACGTTTCGCCGCCCGGAGGGAAGCTCCGGCTCACCCCAGAGGAAGAGAGACCGTGGCCATCCTGGAAGCCGAGCCCACCGGGTGGGGATCCTGGACCGCGCGCATCCCCACCGATGGAGCCCCCCTCACCGCGCTGGGGATCTCCCTCTGGAGGAGCCGGGGGAGCTTCGAGCTGGACGGGCAGGCGTTCTCCATCGATCCGAGCGGTTTCTTCCTCCAGAACGCCGCCCTGAAGCGGGGCGGAACCACCATCGCGAGGGCCGAGAAGCCGTCCATCCTCCAGCGCCGGTACCTCATCACCTCCGCGGGCCACCGCATGACGCTGGAGAGCCGGTCCTGGTCGGGCCGGAAGTATGTCCTCCTCCTGGGAGGGAAGGAAGTGGGTTGGGTCAGGCGGGAGGGAATGACCGGGAGGAAGGTCCTCCTGGACTTCCCCGAGGAGGTGCCCATGGCACTCCGGGTCTTCCTCCTCTACCTCGTACTTGCGCAGGCCAAGCGGGAGAGCGCCGCCGCCGGCGGCGGGTGACGGCCCCGGCGACGACTCGCTACTTCCCCTTCTTCTTCAGCAGGCCCTTCAGGGCCTTCCTGGGGTCCGGCCCCGTGACGCACTCCGGGGCGGAAGGACGGGGCGGGGGAGGAGGCCCGGGAGGCTTGGGGGTGCAGGGGGGCTTGGGGAACTGGAGCCCCCGCTTCCTGTCCCTGGGGGCGTGCTGGCGGCTGTTCTTGGCCATGGAATCCTTCCTCTGTCTTTCGGGGGAGGGCGTCTCGGCGGTGGCGTCCTCCCTGCCCTACGGCGGCGACTCCCCGGGAGATTCGGGGAGAGGCCGGCTTCCTCCGGGCCCTACCTCCTCCCATCCCCGGGCCCCAGCAGGCCCAGGGTGTTGGAGAAGATCCAGGGCCTGAGGCGGAGGAAGGTGTTCCCGACCCGGGCCGAATACGTGTAGACCTCCACCCGGTAAAACCCCGGAAAGCGCACCTCCCACTCCAGGTCGGGTCCCAGGAACCACCCCACCTCCTTCCCCCCTCGCAGGACCCGGTACACGACCCTCGCCCCGGGATCGGCGGCGAAGCCCCCCCGCAGGCTCATCCGGCCAAGGGCGGGCTGATGGGCACCGGGCCTCGCCGCCGGCATGGCGTCCGTCATGGCCGCCAGCCGGAAACCCTTCGCCGCGCGGGTTCGCCCGGCGGAGATGAAGAGGTTCCCCGTGGTGAAGGCATCGGTGAGAACCCCCCGGGCCTCGAACGGGTCGGCCGGCAGAGGCCCGCTCGCCACCGCGTGGCACACCAGGGTCCGGAAGAAGAGGCCGTAGGAAGGAAAGAGGAAGGGGCCCACCGGCACTTTGGGGTGGACGTTCAACCCGGCGGTGGCCGTGAGCGGTCCCTCCATGCGGAGGGAGTCGTAGGCTGCGGCCGCAGGAGTGTCGAACCCATCCCGCATGAGATGGAGGAGCGCCTCATCCCCGAGCCCGAGGGGAAGCCCCACCGCCAGGGTCAGGAGATGGTACAGGCTCCAGGGACCCCGGAGCCGGCTCCGGGCGGCCTCGGAGATGTCCAGGACCTCCCACCCCCGCATCCCGGCCACGGAGGGGTGGATCCAGCGCTCGCTCTCCCTGGGCCCCCGGCCGTGGACCACGAAGGCCGTGGCGTCCTCCCCGAGGAGCATCGCCACGAAGGACCGCAGGTTCCCGTCCCATTGCCGGTAGGTGGTGTCCACCGCGATGGCCAGGACCTTCCCCGCGTCCGGGGCCCGCAGCTCCTGGCCCCCTTCGATGAAGGCGCCCTGGAGGAAGCGGGGCTCCCAGAACTCCCAGCCCGGCTTCCGGTCATCCGGGGGGTGATCCCCCACGATGACGAAGTCCAGCCCCGAGGAGACGGCGGCCTCCGCCACCTGCTCCGGCGTCCCCACCGCGTCGTGGGAGCGGTCCGTGTGGACGGAGAAGACGCCGGACAGAAGGGTCCCGTCCATGGAGGGGAGGGGGGCGGTGGGGGCGGTGGTGTCCTGCACCTCCACCCTCCGGAAGGCGGTGGTGAGGTAACCGGCCACCATGTAGAGCCCCAGGGCCGGGAGGATCCAGCGTCGCAGGCGACGGCGGGGGGTCCGCCCTTCCGAGCCCCCCTCCTTCCCACCCTCCGGGAGGTCTCCTTCCAACGGTCTTTCCCCCCTGCGTTCCTCCAGGCACCGGAAGAGGAGGGCGGCGTGGCGCTGGGTGGCGCCCTGCCGGCGGCGAATCACCTCCCGGCCCCGCTCCCCCATGGCCCGCGCCTCGTCGGGCCGCTCCAGGAGGTCGGTGATGACCTCCCAGGGGCGGGGGGTGATCCGGATGCCGCCGCCTTCCTGAAAGGCTCCCACCACGGCCCGGAAGTTGTCGAAGTGGGGGCCCATGACCGTGGGCCTGCCCAGGGCGATGGCCTCGATGGGGTCCGATCCTCCCAGGGGGACGAAGCTGCGGCCTACCACCGCCACGTCCGCCAGCCCGTAGGCCCTGGTGAGCTCCCCCATGGTGTCCAGGAGAAAGAGATCGGAGGGGGCACCGCCCCCCCCCTGGGGACCGGGGGTGGAGTCCGCCCCGGAGGTCCCCGACCCGTCCGGCCGCTGGCTCCGGCGCACGATGCCAGGGACCATGCGAGCCACCTCCTCGAAGCGCTCGGGTTTGCGGGGCACCAGAAGGAGCTGGACGCCCTCCGGCCGCCCCTTCAGGAGGAGCTCCTCCTCGCCGGGCCCGGTGGAGCCCGCAACCACGAGGGGGCGTTCGGGATCGATGCCCAGCGCCTCCCCGAGCTCCCGCGCCCCGGGCACCTCACCCGCCAGCTTCCCCGTGTCCCACTTCATGGTGTCGGCCACCGTGATCCGCTCCGGAGGAGTACCCAGATCCCGGAAACGCTGGGCGTACTCCTCCGTCTGGGCCGCCACCGCGGCCAGCCCCCGGAACATGGGGCGGACCAGGCCTTTGGCCCAACGGTAGTTCCCGAAGCTGGAGTCGCTCAGCCGTCCGTTGATCACCACCAGGGGAATCCCCCGGCGCCGGCACTCCTGGGCGAGGTTGGGCCAGACCTCCAGCTCCAGGAGGGCCACCAGGTCGGGGCGGACCGCGTCCAGAAACCTCCGGACCATCCAGGAGAAGTCGAAGGGGAAGCGAACCACGGGGTACCGGTCCCCGTAGAGCTCCCGGGCCCGGTCGATACCGGTGTTGGTGGTGGCGCTGATCACCAGGCGGAGGGGCGGGGAGCCCGGCGCGCCCATCCGGGCCACCAGCTCACGGGTGGCGTTGATCTCCCCCACGCTCACCCCGTGGAGGAGGAGGGTGGGGCGGGGATCGGCCGGAAGAGGGGGGACCTTCCCGAACCGTCCCTTCCAGTCCGTGCGCCATTTCCCGCTCCGGATCAGCCCGAAGAGGAGGACGGGGCTGGAGACCACCGCCCCGATCGCGTAGAGGACGTCGTAGCGTCGCTTCATGGGCTCCGCCTCGCGGGATGCCGCCGACCCGCTTCCCGGCCCGTCCCGTCCTTCCCAGCCACCGGCACCCCTTCCTGCCGGGGGGCGATTCACTCCCCCCCGGTCGTCAACCCGCTAGATTGGATCCTGCCCCGCAGCCCGGCCCCACCTGGACCGGAACCCCGGGCCGGACAGTATCTTAGCCTCTTTCAGCCGGGAAGCCGAACGGATGACGCGCCGAGTCCTCCCCGACCCCCCCAGGAACATCCTCCTCGTGCGCCTCAGCGCCAGGGGTGACATCGTCTTCTCCTCCCCTCTGGTGAGGGCGTTCCGCAGGACCTGGCCCGACGTTCGCCTCACCTGGATCGCCGAGTCCCACACCAAGGATCTCATCGAGCACCACCCCGAGTTGGACGACCTCATCGTCTGGGACCGGAGCCGGTGGAGGAAGCTCTGGAAGGAGCGCCGTTTCCCCACCCTCTTTCGTGAGGCCCGGGCGCTGGTGCGGGAGCTGAGGAGCCGGAGGTTCGACGTGGCCATCGACCTCCAGGGGCTCCTGCGGAGCGGGCTCGTCACCTTCCTCTCCGGGGCCCCGGTCCGCCTGGGTCTCGGGTCCAAGGAGGGCAGCCACCTCCTCATGAGCAAGGTCCTGGACCGCAACCGGGGGGACCTGAGGAAGATCAGCTCCGAGTACCGGTTCATGGCGGAGGAGCTGGGGCTGGACGTGGGGGACTTCAAGATGGAGGTCCCCCTGGCCCGGGAGGACCGGGACTGGGCTCTGGCCAAGGAGAAGGAGCTGGGGCTGGAGAGGGGGTTCTTCATCGCCATCCCCTTCACCACCCGCCCCCAGAAGCACTGGTTCGAGGATCGCTGGGCCGCCCTCATGGACCGGGTCACGGAGGAGCTCGGCCTCCCCACCGTCGTTCTGGGGGGACCCGGGGATCAGCCCGCCCTGGACCGGGTCCAGGGGATGACTCGCATCCCACCCATCAGCCTGGTGGGCAAAACCACCCTCACCCAGGCCGCCGCCATGATCGAGCGGGCCTCCCTGGTGGTGGGGGTGGACACGGGGCTCTCCCACATCGGCATCGCCTTCGACCGTCCCACCGTCACCATCTTCGGCTCCAACATCCCCTACACCGAGCCCCCCACCGACCGGGCGAAGGTGGTGGTCCATTGGCTGGAGTGCTCCCCCTGCAAGGGCAACCCGACCTGCAACGGCGAGCACACCTGCCTGAGGTTGGTGACGGTGGACCAGGTCCTGGACACCGCCCGGGTGGTCCTGGCCAACGGGGAGAGGGAGAAGGCCCGCCAGGAGGGGCGGGCGCCGTCCTTGGCGGAGGGGAAGCCTTGAAGGTCGTCCACCTGGAAGCCGGCACCCACCTCTATGGAGGCGCCCTCCAGGTCCTCCTCCTGCTGGAGGGGCTGGCTCGCCGGGGCGTGGAGTGTCTGCTGGTGGCACCGGAGGGGAGCGCCTTGGAGGAGGAGGCGCGGAGCCGGGGGCTTCCGGTGCGGAGCCTCCCCATGGCGGGAGAGCTGGACCTCCCCTTCCTTCTGCGATTTCGCCGCCTCCTCCTCACGGAAAGGCCCGATCTGGTCCACCTCCATTCCCGGCGAGGCGCCGACACCCTGGGGGCCCTGGCGGCCCGCTGGGCCGGCGTTCCGGCGGTGCTCTCCCGGCGGGTGGACAACCCCGAGGCCGCCTGGGCCGTGGGGACGAAGTACCGGCTCTACGATGCCGTCATCACCATCTCGGAGGCCATCGGGCGGGTCCTGGTGAAGCAGGGCGTGCCGGCGGGAATGATCCACTGCGTCCCCAGCGCCATCGATCCCGACCCCTTTTCCCTCCCCTGCGACCGGGCCGCCTTCCGGGTCCTCTTCGGGCTTCCCCCGGATGCTCATGTGGTGGGAATGGCGGCCCAGTTCATCCCCCGGAAGGGGCATGACGTCCTCCTGCGGGCCGTACCCCTGGTGCTGGAGAGGCACCCCGGGACCCGGTTCCTGCTCTTCGGGCGGGGCCCCCTTCTCGAGGAGGTGGACCGGAGGGTGAGGGAGGGGGGGATGGAGGGGTCCGTCCTCCTCCCCGGTTTTCGCCAGGACCTCCCCGGGCTCCTCCCCTGCCTGGACGTCCTGGCCCACCCCGCCACCCTGGAGGGGTTGGGGGTCATCCTCCTGCAGGCCGCCGCCGCGGGGGTGCCGATCGTGGCCTCGGCGGTGGGGGGGATCCCCGAGGCGGTAGGGCACGGGGAGAACGGGCTCCTGGTGCCCCCGGGAGACCCCCGGGCCCTGGCCGAGGCCCTCTCGACCCTCCTCTCCGACCCCGAGGGGGCCCGGGCCATGGGAGGCCGCGGCCGGGAACGGGTTCGCACCCGCTTTTCCCCGGACGGGATGGTGGAGGGCAACCTGGAGGTATACCGGGCGGTCCTGCGCTCCCGGGTATGAAGCCCCGGGGACGACCTGGTTCCCGGATCCATCGCTGGACATCCCCGGGGCACTCCCCCCACTTTCCCCCCCTGCGCGGTCCCGTACTCCACACCCGACCCGGTCCCCACCGGGCAGAAGGGAGTCTCCACCCTTGGCAGTTGCTTCCCGCCTCGCGATGCGGACCACCCTCCGGCGCCCTCTCGTCCTGCCGGGCCTTCTCCTCCTTTCGGTCCCGGCTTCCGCCCCGGCCCAGTCCCCCGGTGCCGCCACGGGCGACCCCCTCGCCGGGCAGGTGGAGATCGTTCGGACCTCCTATGGGGTTCCCCACATCCTGGCGGAGAACCTGGGGGCGGCCGGGTACGGCCTGGCGTGGGTGATGCTGGAGGACTACCGGGAGGAGGTCTTCCGCCAGTTGCTCCGGTCCAACGGCCGGTGGGGGCTGGCGGCGGGGAGGGACAGCATCGCGGGGGACTTCGCCGGGCGCCTGGCGCACGACCATGCCGCGTCGACCTACCACCTTCTCCCGAGCGACGTCCGGGCGGTCCTGGACGGATTCGCCCGCGGAATGAACGGTTTCGCCCGTGCCTACCGGGACGTGCTTCCGGACTGGGTGCCCGACGACTTCACCGCCCACGACGTGGCCGCCAGGGACGTGGGGGTGTGGGACGACGGGGCGGTCCGAACCTTCGTGCGCAATCGGGAGAGGGCCGCCCGGGGTGGGGTCCGAGGCACGATCGAGGATGCCCGAGCCGAAGAGGAGGACCTCCCGGCGGAGGAGCGGACCGTGGGCCGGGAGCTGTCGAGCTGGATGGCCTGGGCGACCCTGGACGGGGAGGCGGATTCCGAGGCCGGCTCCAACGCCTGGGCTTTCGCCCCCTCGCGCACCACCTCCGGGAAGGCCATCCTCATGAGGAACCCGCACCTCTCCTGGACGGCCGGGTACTACGAGGCCCACCTGCGGGTGCCCGGCGTGCTGGACTTCTACGGGGATTTCCGCCTGGGAGGTCCCTTCACCACCATCGGGGGCTTCAACCGCCGCCTGGGGTGGGCCACCACCAACAACTACCCGGACCTGGACGAGGTCTACGCCCTCCTGAGGGATCCGCTCGATCCCGGCGCCTATCGCTTCGACGGGGGGACCGTCCCAATCGAGACCCGGTCGGTCACGGTGGAGTACCGGGACGGGGACGGGGTGGGAAGGGAGACCCGGGAGCTCCGCTTCACCCCCCTGGGGCCCGTCCTCTTCGAAAACCAGGACACGCTCTTCGTCCTCAAGACCTTCGAGCTGAACCAGTTCCGGCTGGGGGAGCAGTGGCTCCGGATGATGGAGGCCTCCACGCTGGAGGAGTGGAAGGCGGCGGCCGCCATCCGGGCGAAGCCGTCCTCCAACTTCACCTACGCCGACGGTGACGGGAACATCCTCCTCCTCTGGAACGCTTCCATCCCCGTCCTTCCCCACCCTCCCTCGGGGGACACGGCCGTGGTGGCCACCTCCAGCGACGGGGTGTGGACGGGACTCTATCCCTTCGAGGAGCTGCCCCAGATCCTCAACCCCAGGGGCGGCTACGTCCAGAACGCCAACGACCCCCCCTACTACACGAACCTCTTCGAGCCTCTGGACCCGGATCGCTACCCGGAGAACTTCGAGAAGCCCGCGCTCCGGTTCCGCTCCCAGAACTCCCTG